>JBBREW010000294.1:0-4118 GCA_038225335.1 Rhodobacterales bacterium | reverse complement strand
GTCAGAACGACCCAGTCAACAGTCACGGCACCGTCTTCGTCGTTGCGGAAGTTTTTGATGAAGTTCAGCATGTATAATCCCTCCTCAGGGTATCGCTAGTGTTTGTATCCCTTGCCGGATCTGTGCGAGCCGGCCTCTTGTTGGCCCGCTCCCCGTCTTGGATGAGGTTATATAGCTGTCTGATTGCGTCTGAAATTTGGCCTGTTTGGTGCAATTTCAGGGGAGTCCTAAAAATCTGGAATGAATGGCGTAAGCCACTGTAATACATAATGATAAAATTGATATTGCGGTCTGCGGCATTGCTGGATCGTTGCGCGAATACGCCGAATGGTGGCCGAATTGCCGGATTGTTTGCGTGTCAGTGGAAATAAGGCCGGGAACCTGTATCACTGTTTACAAAATAATCGTCGAGCAGGACGTAACATGAAACGTATTAAGACATGCCTTATGGCAGCCGGTCTGGGTTTTAGCCTTTTGGTCAGTGGCGTGGCGGCGCAGGATCGCCTGCAACCCGATTTCACATTCAAGCGTGTCGGCGTGCCAAAGGCAGGCGGATCGCGGATCACGGTGCAGGTCGATCCGACGGCCACCCCCGCCACCCTGCGGCCCGGCGGGCCGCGTCCGGTCGCCACGCCGGACGGTGCCATCGCCATTGCGCCGCAGGCGTCGCCGCTGGACTGGTTCTGGACCGCCGTGTCGCCCGCGTTGTCCGACAGCGGGCCGGGTCGGCTGCAACAGGCACTGGGAGTCATTGCCGAACCACCCAGCGGCAAGGCGGTGCCTGCACCGCGGCTGCAATCATTGCAGGATATCGCCAGCGTCCACGGCATCGACATTCTGCAGGCCACCGTCGGCACAAAGGTCAGCCCGGCATTGGTGTTGGCGCTGATCAGCGTCGAAAGTGCGGGCAATGCGCAGGCGGTCAGCCGCGCGGGGGCGCAGGGGTTGATGCAGTTGATGCCCGACACCGCCACCCGGTTCAAAGTGACCGACAGCCTGTCACCCCAGCAGAACATCCGGGGCGGCGTGGCCTATCTGGATTGGCTGATGAACAAGTTCAACAACGATCCGATCCTTGTGCTGGCCGGTTACAACGCGGGCGAAGGATCAGTGCGCGATGCCAATGGCGTGCCGAACTTCCCCGAAACCCGCGGTTACGTGCCAAAGGTGCTGGCCGCCTTTGCCGTGGCGCGGGGGTTGTGCCTGACGCCACCGGAACTGGTCAGCGACGGCTGCGTGTTCGCGGTCAGCCGGTCCTAGTCCTCTCCGCGCAAGGGTGACCGCCGGGTGACCGGCGATCACCTGTCAGGGTCAGGCGACGATTGTCGCCTCTGTCGCACTGCGCAATTCGTCCATGGTGACGCCGTCGGCTGTTTCCACGATGCGCAGGCCGCCTTCGACCACATCAAAGACCCCAAGGTTCGTGATGATGCGGTCCACAACGCCCGCACCGGTCAAGGGCAGGGTGCAGGATTTCAGAACCTTGCTTTCGCCATGCTTGTTGGCGTGATCCATGACGACCACGACGCGCTGCACACCGGCGACAAGGTCCATGGCACCGCCCATGCCCTTGACCAGCTTGCCGGGGATCATCCAGTTCGCCAGATCGCCGTTTTCCGCGACCTCCATCGCGCCAAGGATCGCCATGGCGATCTTGCCGCCCCGGATCATGCCAAAAGACGTGGCGGAATCAAAGAACGCGGTCTGCGGCAGTTCGGTGATCGTCTGCTTGCCTGCGTTGATCAGATCGGCGTCCTCCTCGCCTTCCATTGGAAAGGCCCCCATGCCCAGCATGCCGTTTTCGGATTGCAGCGTCACTTCGATCCCGTCGGGGATATAGTTGCTGACCATCGTGGGGATGCCGATGCCAAGGTTGACATACCAGCCATCCTGCAATTCCTGTGCGGCGCGTGCGGCCATCTGGTTGCGGTCCCAGCCTTTTTGCGCAGTGGCCATCATGCGGATTCCTTCTTGCGGGTCGTGCGTTGTTCGATGCGCTTTTCGTGGTCGCCCTGCACGATGCGGTGCACATAGACACCGGGCAGGTGGATCGCGTCGCCGTCAAGGCTGCCGGTGGGGACGATCTCTTCGACCTCTGCCACGCAGATCTTGCCGCACATCGCCGCGGGCGGGTTGAAGTTGCGGGCCGTCTTGCGGAATACAAGGTTGCCGGTGGCGTCGGCCTTCCACGCTTTCACAATGCTCAGATCCGCAACGATCCCGCGTTCAAGAATATAGGTTTGTCCGTCGAAATCCTTGTGTTCCTTGCCTTCGGCAATCTGGGTGCCGACGCCGGTCTTTGTATAGAAACCGGGGATGCCGCAGCCGCCCGCGCGCATCCGTTCGGCCAGCGTGCCTTGGGGGTTGAATTCAACCTCCAACTCTCCGGCCAGATACTGCCGCATGAATTCGGCGTTTTCACCCACATAAGAAGAGATCATCTTTTTCACCTGCCGCGTCTGCAGCAGGATGCCGATGCCGAAATCATCGACGCCTGCGTTGTTGGACGCAAAGGTCAGGTCGCGCACGCCCGAGTCCTTGATGGCGCCCAGCAGCAGTTCGGGGATGCCGCACAACCCGAAACCGCCCGCAGCGATCAGCATGTCGTCGTGCAGCAGCCCGTCCAGCGCCGCAGCGGCAGAGCCATAGACCTTTTTCATCGTGCATCCTCATCAGTCATTGCGCGGCAGAGGGTGCAGGCGGGTCAGTGCAATGTCAACGTGGCGTCAGCCGATTGGACCTATTCAAACACATCCCCGTCGCCGTCGTCGGCGGCCGCGGGTTTCGGTTTCACCGCAGGCGTGCGTTTGACCGCTGCCGTCTTTTTGGCGGGCTTTTTCGCCGGGGTCTTGGCGGCGGTTTTTGCCGCGGTTTTGGTGGCCGGTTTCGCGGCTGCCTTTGTGGTGGCGGCCTTTTTCGGGGCGGCTTTCTTCTTGGCACCGGGTTTCGGCTTGCCTGCCTTGGCCGCGCGTTCATCCAGCAGATCGACTGCCTGCGCCAGCGTCAGGTCATCGGGCGACACCGTGTCGGGGATTGTCGCGTTCAGCTTGTCCCATTTCACATAGGGTCCGTATTTGCCGTCATAGATACCGATCGGACCGCCGGCCTGCGGGTGGTCGCCGAGTTCGCGCAGGGCCGCTGCCGCCTTGCCCCGGCTGCCCCGGCTGGCGATCTTTTCGGCCAGAAGCTGCACCGCGTGGTTCATCCCCACGGTCCAGACGTCGTCCAGGCCTTCGAGGTTGGCATTGGTGCCGCCCCGGTCAGAGGTGGTGTCCGCGTGTTTCAGATAGGGACCATAGCGTCCGATATTGGCCCAGACGTTCACGCCGTCTTCGGGATGGGGCCCGATCAGGCGTGGCAGGGCCAGCAGGCGCACCGCTTCGTCAAGGGTGACGACCTCTGGTTCCCAGGCGGCGGGGATCGACTGGCGCTGCGGCTTTGGGGTCTCTTCTGTGGCGGCACCGCGTTGGGCAAAGGGGCCGAAGCGGCCTTTGAAGATCCGGATCTCGTCATCCTGATCGACGCCCAGCAGCTTGCCGTCGGGCGGGATGGCGGATTTTTCAGCCTCTGGGTCGGGGGGGCCAAAGGGGCGGGTGTAGCGGCATTCTGGATAGTTGGAACAGCCGATGAACGCGCCGCCGGACCGGGCGGTGCGCATCGACAGGCGGCCCTGGCCGCAATTCGGGCAGAGGCGCGGATCGGTGCCGTCGCCCGGATCGGGGAACAGGTGCGGTTGCAGAACCTCGTTGATCTTGTCCAGCACCTCGCCGATGCGCAGATCGGCGGTTTCGGCAATCGCGGCAGAGAAATCACGCCAGAACCGCGCCAGAAGCGCCTTGTAATCCGCATCCCCGGCGCTGACCCGGTCAAGCTGATCTTCCAGATCGGCGGTGAAATCGTATTCCACATAGCGGTGGAAATAATTCGACAGAAACGCTGTGACCAGACGACCCTTGTCCTGCGGGATCAGACGGTTTTTGTCCTTTTCCACATAGCCGCGATCCTGAATGGTGGTGACGATGCTGGCATAGGTGGACGGGCGGCCGATGCCCAGTTCTTCCATGCGCTTCACAAGCGTCGCCTCTGTGTAGCGGGGCGGCGGCTGGGTGAAGTGCTGT
>JBBREW010000293.1:0-4145 GCA_038225335.1 Rhodobacterales bacterium | reverse complement strand
AAAAATGATCAACGAATTTAAGGACTTCATTGCCAAGGGCAATGTCATGGACCTGGCTGTCGGTATTATCATCGGTGCGGCATTTACTGCCATCGTCTCTTCGCTTGTTGCCGACCTGATCAACCCGATCATCGGCCTTGTCCTGGGCGGTGTGGATTTTTCCAACATGTATGTCGTCTTGTCCGGCAATGTGCCTGCCAATGCGGGCCTGCAAGTGGCGCGTGATGCCGGTGCTGCGGTTTTTGCCTATGGCGCCTTCATCACAGCCTGTATCAATTTCCTGATCATCGCATTTGTTGTTTTCATGCTGGTCAAAGGCGTCAACCGGATCAAATCCTCTGCTGAAAAGCCGGATGATGTGGCACCCATGGTGGACACCGGGCCGTCCGAACTGGATGTTCTGATCGAAATTCGCGATCAGATGCGCCGCGGCACGGCTGTCTGATCCATCACGGAAAAGGCCCGCGCGATGCGGGCCTTTTTTTGTCTTAAATTACTGCTTGCGGTAACTGGGCTCTGATCCGCGGCGGGATGCAGGATCCGACGCATGGTGCGTACCGCGCCGGATGCTTGATTTTTGCCGACTGCTGTCGCGCGTCATCACAAATATCATCATCGCAGCGAGCCCGACAGCAGCAATACAGGCCAAAAATATTGCAAAATTCATGATACTGCCTTTGTGGGTTCACCGGCCAACAGGTGGTGCGCGCAAATTGTTCCACGTCATCCACATTTTCATTGTGCAATCGCAGCAATGTGACATCTGTGTGACGGTGCTGGCGCGCCCGCGGGTCGGACCCGTTCAATAATCCAGAGCGTCGGGCACGGACTGCGTAATCGGGAACGACACACTGACCATGTGGATTCCGTCTGCAAACACGATGTCAGGTTCGCCGCCCAACTGCAGGCTGAACGCCCTAATCAGGTGGCGTCCGATCCCGTCTTCCTGCACGTCCTGATCGCACAGGGCGGTATTGACCACGGCAGAGTTGCGGCAGCGAAATTGCGCAACACCCGGGGACACGATCCGCAGGGTGAAATGCAGAAAGATATCGCCGCCCGTCAGGCGTGACATATGCTTGACCGCGTTCGACCCGACTTCACCCACCAGCAAGGCGAGCGGCAAGGCCTGATCCGGGACCAGTCCAAAATTATCGATATCCAACTTGCGGTCTGCCTGCGGCTGGACCGCGGCAAGGTTGTTGAACACCGTGTTGCAGATCTCGGACATCAGGGGTGCGGCCTCTGTCCGGCCCAGGTTTTCGGATTGGTAAATGAACCGATGCACGGTCGCCAGCCCCAGCACGCGGTCCTGCAAACGGCGCAGGCTGCGGCGGCTTTCGTCGTTGCCGGCCTTGCGGATCTGCATGTTCATGATGGATGAAATCATTTGCAGGTTGTTCTTGACCCGGTGATGCACCTCTTTCAGAAGTACATTTTTTTCGCGCAGGCTGTTTTCCATCTGCGCTTCGTCGTCGATCAGGTCGTAGGCCATGTTCACAAAGGTTTCGTCCAGATCATACAGCTCTTGTGGCAGCATGTCGTTCGGGACGGCCGGGGGGAGGGCGCGGGTCGCGCCGAAATCGCGCATGCGTTTGCGCAACGCCTGAATCGGCCCAACCACCAGCCTGTGCACGGCAAAGTAAGCGACCAGCAGGCTGGCCAGCCACATCATGGACGGCAGGAAAAATGACGGAAGCGGGACCGCGTTCGCCGCAAGGAAGCCTTCGGTCGGGGTCCAGCTTGCGGTGACATAGGCCAGATCGGGGACCATGGTCAGCGTGACGAAAATCCGGCGTTGCCCACGGTCGTTGCGCGCGGTGAATGTCGTCGGGTCAGAATTCAGACGGGTGGTTGCAGACCGCGACGCGTCAATCGTTTCTGCCACCGGTGGCTCGCCCGTCACCGCGATGATCTGGGCGTTCTTGTTGAAAATCGTCAGCGACAGGGGTTGATCGCTTTGCGATGCGTCGGGCTGCCGGACCAGGGTTTCTGTCGGCAATGCCAGCACGATCTGACCGATGACGCCGCCATTCTGACGCACGGGTTGCATCAGGACTGCCAGATCTTCTGACGCGGGCGGCGGACCGGTCCGCGATATAAGCTGCGACATTTCCGACCCCGTCAGGGCCAACAGATTGGGGTCCGTGACGGTGATGGTATCAGTCCCCGACGAACAACTGATGACGCCGCTGGCTGGAAAGAAGCCGGCAAAAGAAAAGATCGGGTTAGCCGCCTGAAACGCGGCAAACGCCCGATCGCAGGCGGGCGGATCGTTGTTCGTCAACAGATAGGTGACAGCAAGGCTGTCTGCGGCACCGACAGCCCGTTGCAGGGCCTGCCGTTCGCCACTTGCGGCCAGTTCGGTCAGGGCCACCAGCGACAGATCGGTTCTGGCCCGCAGCATGGCGTCAAGGTTCTGGGTCTGCCAGATGGCCAGCAGACCGATTGGCAGCAAGGCCAGTGACAGAAAGGCGACGACGCGAAACGGCAACCCTTGCAGCAGCGCGAAACGCCCTTCTATCCCGGTGCCGCGGTCAGACATCAGAAGGCAGAATTGCCATTGTTGGCAACCACAGCAACCGTCACCTTGTCCGTCAGTTCCACCGGACCGTCCGCGTCCAGATGCATCAGTTCAGCCAAACGTTTGCGCCCCCGATTTGCCCGGCTCTTGATCGTGCCTACTGCCACGTTGCACATTTCTGCGGCTTCTTCATATGAAAACCCCGATGCACCCACAAGAATCAACGTCTCTCGCTGTTCATCCGGCAGCTTGGCAAAGGCAGTGCGGAAATCGGACATCTGCAAGTGACCGTCGTGCGCCGGCTTTTCCGCCATCTTTTCGGTAAAAATTCCGTCAACGTCAGCGACCTCCCGCTTTGCCTTGCGGCGGCTGGAGTAGAAGGTATTGCGCAAAATCGTAAACAACCACGCCCGCATGTTCGTGCCCGGTTCGAACTTTTCGATGTTCGTCCAGGCCTTCACGACCGTATCCTGAACCATGTCGTCAGCAGTCGCGCCGTTGCGTGTCAGCGAAATCGCAAAAGCACGCAGGGCAGGCAAATGATTGACAAGCTCGTCACGCGGATCGGCGGTCATAGCTTGCCGTCCTTGACTGCTGCGTCCGTCTGGGCCTTCAACTTGGCCAGCAGATCACGTAACCGGTCCGGCAATTCCGCTTGCTGTTGTTCCTGAAACACACGTTTCAGATTGGCGTCGATCTGCTGACGCGCCTTTTCACTTGGAGTATCCTTGGACATTCGCCCGCCTGCCGTTATCTATACATTGATCGCACGCCTACAGGAACCCAAACGCCGATCAAGGCGTTCGGTTCCCACTTCGGGGCAAGACAGGATAAATTAGAATATGTCACACGACTCTGCACAGCCGGACATCACAACGTCGATCGGAACCTATCTGCCGTATCTGCGTCGCTACGCGAGAGCGTTGACGGGGACCCAGTCCAGCGGCGACGCCTATGCCGCCGCCACGCTGGAAGCGATTCTGGAAGATCGCAGCATTTTCGACACCCAGATTTCGCCGAAATCGGCCTTGTTCAAGACTCTGCACATGATGTGGGTCAGCACGGATGTGTCTGAACCGGGCGAAACTGCGGTGGGCATCGAAGGTGCTGCACAACGCCACCTTGCGCGCCTGACGGCAAACACCCGTGAAGCGTTGCTGTTGCATACAATCGAGGAATTCAGCCACGCCGAGATTGCGGACATCATGTCGATTGATGAATCAGAGGTGACCCATCTGATCGACGTCGCCCACCGTGAAATGGCCGACAGCGTCGCGGGTCGCATCCTGATCATCGAGGACGAAGCGATCATCGCGATGGACCTTGAATCGCTGGTGTCGGACATGGGCCACAAGGTGACTGGGATTGCCCGCACCCATTCGGGTGCGATCACGCTGGGCAAATCCGAACGCCCGGACCTGATCCTTGCCGACATTCAACTGGCTGACAATTCGTCAGGCATCGATGCGGTCAACGAGCTGCTGGGCGAATTCGGCGATATGCCGGTCATCTTCATCACGGCGTTCCCGGAACGCCTGCTGACAGGCGACAAGCCGGAACCCGCCTTTCTGATCGCCAAACCCTATACCGAAGATCAGGTGCGGTCGGCGGTGGCGCAGGC
>JBBREW010000292.1:0-4147 GCA_038225335.1 Rhodobacterales bacterium | reverse complement strand
TGAACGCTTTGATATCGTGGTTTCCGAATTGCGCGAAGCCTGGGTTGCGCGGATGCGCAATATGCTGAACCAGATCGGGCCGCGCACCGTGCTGTTGTGGTTTTCCCGCGAACCGCTGAACGATACGCCGTGGGATGCGCGCCCGGCGCGGCTGGCGGCGGACCCTTTGTTCGTGACCGCCAGCATGATCGACAAACTACGCCCGCAGGTGATGGATGTCGTCATGGCGCAACCGTCGGATATCGCCTTGTCCCAAGGCACGCGCGGCATGTTCTATGCCCCGATCCAGGCCAAGGCGGCATCGGAAATGCTGGGCGTCGCCTGTCATCAGGAAGCGGCGGCCATACTGACGCCGGTGCTGTTGCGCGCGTTGAAAGAGGCCGCCTGATCCGGCCTTCGACAGACTTGCCGACTTACCTGTTGCCAGACAGCAAAACAGGCCCGCCCGGGGGGCGGACCTGTCTGGCTCGCATCGTCGTATTACAGCTTTTCGGTCAGCGCGGGCACCGCTTCGAACAGATCGGCGACAAGCCCGAAATCGGCGACCTGAAAAATCGGCGCCTCTTCATCCTTGTTGATGGCCACGATGACTTTGCTGTCTTTCATCCCGGCTAGGTGCTGGATCGCGCCGGAGATACCGACAGCGATATAAAGCGCGGGTGCCACAACCTTGCCGGTCTGGCCAACCTGCCAATCGTTCGGCGCATAGCCTGAATCGACCGCGGCACGGGACGCGCCGACAGCGGCCCCCAGCTTGTCTGCCAGCGATTCGATCATCGCAAAATCAGCCTCTGATCCGATCCCGCGACCGCCGGATACCACAATCCCCGCGCTGGTCAGGTCGGGGCGGTCGGATGCGGCCACCTTGTCTTCGACCCATTCGGACAGGCCAGTGCTGGCGGCCGTGCCGATCTGTTCCACCGGGGCCGCGTTGCCAGCGGCGACCGCCTCGAACGATGCGGTGCGGATCGTCATGACCTTGACCTTGTCCGCCGATGTCACCGTCTGGATGGCATTGCCGGCATAGATCGGACGTTCGAACGTGGTGGCGTCCACCACGGTCGTCACATCGGAAATCATCATGACATCCAGCAGGGCAGCCACCCGTGGCAGCACGTTTTTCGCATCGGACGTGGATGCAGCAGCGATATGGTCGTAATCGCCAGACAATGACACGATCAGATCGGCCACCGGTTCGGCCAGCCCGTGACAAAAGCCGTGATCGCCTGCAAACAGCACCTTGGCAACGCCGGTCAGTGTCGCCGCGGTCGCTGCGGCATCGTCGCCGCCCTGGCCCGCCACCAGCACATGGACATCACCCAGCGGCGCGAGGGCCGTCAGGGTCTTGGACACGGCGTCGGTGGACAATTGCCCGTCGATCACATCGGCAAGGAGAAGAACAGCCATTACACAGCCCCCACTTCTTTGAGTTTCGCAACCAGTTCATCGACAGATTTCACCATGATACCTGCCTTGCGTGCGGCGGGTTCGGTGGTTTTCACGATTGTCAGGCGGGGCCCGGGATCGACACCGTAGTCCGCGGGTGTCTTTTCATCCAAGGGCTTTTTCTTGGCCTTCATGATGTTGGGCAGCGATGCATAACGCGGCTCGTTCAAGCGCAGATCGACGGTGACGATTGTCGGCAGTTTCACCTTGATGGTTTGCAGACCGCCGTCCACTTCGCGGGTGACGGTGGCGTGATCGCCATCGATGCCTACAGCGGATGCAAAGGTCGCCTGCGACCATCCCAGAAGGGCGGCGAGCATCTGACCCGTTGCGTTCATGTCGTTGTCGATCGCCTGCTTGCCGCACAGCACCAGTCCGGGCTGTTCTTCGTCCACGATCGCCTTGAGGATCTTTGCCACTGCCAGCGGTTCGATATCCTTGTGCACGTCGTCGGACGCCACCACCAGAATGGCGCGATCAGCCCCCATCGCCAGCGCGGTGCGCAGGGTTTCCTGCGCCTGCTTCACGCCGATGGATACGGCGATGACCTCGTCGACCTTGCCTGCCTCACGCAGACGGATCGCCTCTTCGACGGCGATTTCGTCAAAGGGGTTCATCGACATCTTCACATTGGCCAGATCGACACCGGAACCGTCCGCTTTGACACGCACTTTCACGTTATAGTCGATCACGCGTTTGACCGGCACCAACACCTTCATCGCGCATCACTCCCATGATTTTTCATATCTTGCCTTTTGAAATAGCAACGGGATTGGAAAGGCAACAGGTCAATGTGGCACGGGACGCCACGTCTTTACGTGAACGTCAGCGGTGTGAACGCCCGATCAGCGGTTTGCGCCCGGCACCCACAGGACATCCGCGCGGCCATCGTCATTCGCGATCCGGCTGGCCTGAAAAAGCCAGTCCGACAACCGGTTGAGGTATTTCAGCGCGGCCGGATTGATGTCGTCATGGGCGGCAAGCGCCACGCACAGCCGTTCCGCCCGGCGTGACACCGTGCGGCACAGGTGCAGATGCGCCGCAAGCGCCGATCCCCCCGGCAGGACAAAGCTGCGCAGAGGTTCCACCGCCTGCGTCATCTCGTCGATTTCCTGTTCCAGCCGTGCCACCTGCGTGTCGGTCATGCGCAGTGGCGCATAGCCTGCGTTGGCATCGTCGGCCATGTCGGGGCGACACAGATCGGCCCCCAGATCGAACAGATCGTTCTGGATCATCGCCAGCGCCGCGTCCGCGTCACCGGTGGCGTGCAGCCGGGCCAGCCCCACGGTCGCGTTGGTCTCATCCACGGTGCCATAGGCATTCACGCGGTCGTCGTATTTCTTGACCCGGGTGCCGTTGCCCAGTGCCGTATCGCCGGCGTCGCCGGTGCGCGTATAGATCTTGTTCAGCACGACCATGGGTCAGGCTCCTCTCAGGTAAACGAACAAAAGGATCAGGGCGACGGCGACAGCCTGCATGTAGATGCGCCAGCGCATGATTTTATTGGCATTCTTGCGGTTGAACTCTCCGCCTTTGCCGAAACTGCCGACCCCCAGCAGAAGGATCGCCAGCACGGCCAGACAGGCGATTGCAAGCAGGATGAAAAGTGGATCGCTGGCCATGATGCCCCCAGGGTCTGTTGTCACGCGACATAGCAGAGGGCGGCGCAAAGGCCAGCCCGGTCAGTTGCGCGAAATCAGCGCATCCTGCGCCCATGTCGGCAACAGCCGCCGCATCGCAACAGCCATGTAGGTGGGTGTCGTGATGTAATAGCGGGCCTTTGGCCGGGGATCGGTCAATGCGCGCCGCAATTTTGCAGTGACAGCGGCAGCCGGCAGTTGGAACCGGTCAGGGCCGCCGTGATACAGCCGCTGCGTCAGGTCGGGATACTGCGCCGCCCGCGCAGAGGTTTCGGGCGTGAACCAGCGTTCGAAATGGGGGATGGCGTTTTCGCGAATGCGCGATGCGATCGGTCCCGGCACCAGCAGCACGATCCTGACCGGGGTGTCCCGCATTTCCAGCCGCAGCACATCGGTCAGACCTTCCAGCGCGAACTTTGTCGCGACATAGGCCCCGCGCCATCTGTAACCCACCAGACCCAGCACCGACGAACAGTTGACGATCCGGCCGTGCCCCTGCGCCCGCATGACGGGAATGACCTGCCGCGTCAGGTCGTGGACGCCGAACAGGTTGGTCTGAAAGATGGATTCAAGCGCGCCCCGGGGCAAATCCTCGACCGCGCCGGGACAGGCAAAGGCACCGTTGTTGTAAAGCGCATCAAGCGTGCCACCCGTGGCGGACAGCACCTCTGCCAGACCGGATGTGATGCTGTCCGGGTCCGCATAGTCGATGCGGGGGCTGTCGAAACCTGCGGCGCGCAGGCGGTCACAATCGGCGGATTGCCGGCAGGACGCAAAGACGCGCCAGCCATCCTGCCGCAGCCCGTGGGCCGCGTCATACCCGATCCCGGACGAACATCCGGTGATCAGAATTGATTTCTGTGGGGTCGGTTCAGGCTGTTTTGCGGTCATGGCCCGGTCAGTGCCCGATGACCGCGCAGGGTGCAAGACCCACGACAGGCCCTAGCCTGCGGTCAGCAACCGTTCCGCCATCCATCCGGTCTGATCTGTGCCGATGACCCGGACCCGGACCCAGCCGGTGCCGTCGGCCTCGATCACCTCGGCTTGGGTGCCTTGAGGCA
>JBBREW010000291.1:0-4153 GCA_038225335.1 Rhodobacterales bacterium | reverse complement strand
GACGATCGAGGATGTCCGCGTCGTCGTCGACGCAGGCCGCGCCCGGCGGTCGCGGTTCGATCCGGGCAGCGGCATGTCCCGGCTGGTCACCGAACGGGTCAGCCGCGCCGAAGCGGACCAGCGCGCGGGCCGCGCGGGCCGGGTCGTCGCAGGCGTTGCGTGGCGCATGTGGACAAAGGGAGAGGACGGCGCGCTGCCCGCCTTTGCCCCGCCTGATATCATGCGGGCGGACCTGACGGCGCTGGCGCTCGAACTGGCGCTGTGGGGCAATGACGATCTGGCCTTTCTGACGCAACCACCCGCGCCTGCGCTGGCAGAGGCCCGCGCCCTGTTGCGGGATCTGGGTGCGCTGGACCGCCATGACCGCCTGACACCCCACGGGCGCGCCCTGGCGACCTTGCCGCTGCATCCCCGGTTGGGACATATGCTGGTGGTGGCGGGGGCGCAGGCGGCACCGTTGGCGGCCTTGCTGGATGCCCGCGACCCGTTGCGCGGTGGCGGCGTCGATCTGGGGCCGCGACTGGCGGCCCTGCGCGGTGAACGGGTGGCGGCGCAGCAGGACGGGCCCGCACTGGCCGCGATCCGGACCGAGGCGCGGCGTCTGGCGCGCGGCGTGCCGGACCGCCCCGCCCTGTCACCGGGGCAGATGGCGGCACTGGCCTATCCTGACCGGGTGGCCCTGCGCCGGGCAGGGGATGATCCGCGTTATCTGCTGTCGGGGGGCAAGGGGGCGATGGTCGATGCGGGCGATCCGCTGGCCGGGCAGCGTCTGCTGGTGGTGACCGATACCGATGGCAACCCGCGCGAGGCGCGGGTGCGGATGGCGGCCACGCTGGGTCTAGGCGAGTTGCGCACGATCCATGCCGCAGCGATCCGCTGGCATGATGTCTGTCGCTGGTCGCGGCGCGACAACCGGGTGGTAAGCGTGCAACAGGAACGGTTCGGCGCGCTGGTGCTGGATGAGCGGCGCTGGGCCGACGCGCCACCGGACCAGATCGCCCGCGCCATGCTGGACGGTGTGCGTCTGCTGGGGTTGCGCCCATCTGCCGCCGTGCAGCGGTTTCGCGCGCGGGTCGCGCTGGTGCCGGAAATGCCCGACATGACCGATGCAGGCCTGATGGCGACGCTTGAGGACTGGCTTTTGCCGCATCTGACCGGGGTGCGGTCCGCTGCGGACTGGGCGCAGTTCGATCTGCTGGGTCCGCTGCGGGCGATGCTGGACTGGACGGCGCAACACAGCCTGGATCAGGCCGCGCCGCCGCATTTCACGACCCCGCTGGGTCGCAGCATACCGATTGACTATGACGGTGACGCCCCCGGCATCACCTTGCGGATTCAAGAGATGTTCGGCCAGACCCGGCATCCGATGGTCGGGACGACACCGCTGCGGGTCACCTTGCTGTCGCCGGGCCACAAGCCCGTGCAGGTGACGCAGGATATCGTCGGGTTCTGGGCCACCAGCTATGCGGATGTGCGCCGCGACATGCGGGGCCGCTATCCCCGGCATCCCTGGCCCGAAGACCCCACCGAAGCCGATCCCACCCTGCGTGCAAAACCACGCAACCGCTGATCCAGCGGTGTTTTGACGGATTGGCGGTTGCAATTCTGCCTTTGTGCCGTAGTTTTTAACGGATGCGACATGAATTTGATCAAAAGTGCCCCAATGACCGACGTGAATGATAAATCGGACCGCGCCGCCCCCCGGGTGCAGGTGGCAGCACTGTGTTACCGCAAATCGGGCAAAGGGCGGGAATTTCTGCTGGTCACCAGTTCGCGGGGGCGCTGGATCCTGCCGAAAGGCTGGCCGATTGACGGTCTGACCGATGCCGAAGCCGCCTTGCAGGAAGCGTGGGAAGAAGCGGGTGTGCGTGATGCGGTCGTCACGCCCAAACCGATTGCAAAATTCATGGGCATCAAACGGTTCAATGACGGTCAGGAAATCCCGGCCCGGATCCGGGTTTACGGGGTCAAGGTGCGCGACATGGCCCGCAAGTTCCCGGAAGCCAAGCGCCGGGATCGGCGCTGGGTCAGTCTGAACAAGGCGGCCCAGCTTTTGGTCGATAAAGGCTATCGCAAGGCCCTGCGCGCCGTCTGAGATGTGACAGCCGCAGACCCATGTCTGTTGTAACGACGCCCCATGACGCAACAGGCCAGCGGTCAGGTCACCCGTCGGGCACCTGACCTGTAACGGACGGGGGCGGGGCTGGCGCCAGCCCTGAGCCCTTTGTTCAGGCTGTCAGGCAATAACGCATGATCGCCTTCTGGGCGTGAAGGCGGTTTTCTGCCTCGTCAAAGATCACGGAATGGGGGCCATCCATCACACTGCTTGTCACCTCGTCGTCGCGGTGGGCGGGCAGACAATGCATGAAAAGCGCGTCCGGGTTCGCCTGCGCCATCAACGTATCCGTCACCTGATAGCCCCGCAGCTGGTTGTGGCGACGTTCGCGGGCCGAGGCGGGATCGTGCATGCTGACCCAAGTGTCGGTGACGACCAGATCGGCGCCCTGCACCGCCCGCTGCGGATCGCGTTCGATGGTATAAAGCCCGTCAAGGCTGCGTTCCGGGTCCAGCGGTGGCGGGCCGGAAAACACCAGTTCGAAATCGAATTGTTTTGCCGCATGGGCAAAGCTCGCAAAGACGTTGTTGCCGTCCCCCGACCAGACGACCCGGCGGCCCTTGATCGGGCCGCGGTGTTCTTCGAATGTCATGATGTCGGCCATGATCTGGCAGGGGTGGGTGCGGTTGGTCAGCCCGTTGATGACGGGCACGGTGGCATATTCCGCCATTTCGTGCAGCGTCGCTTCTTCGAAGGTGCGGATCATGATCATGTCGACGTAACGCGACAGCACCCGCGCCGTGTCGGCAATCGTCTCTCCGTGGCCCAGCTGCATATCGGCCCCCGACAGCACCATGGTCTGCCCCCCCAGCTGCCGCACACCCACGTCAAAGCTGACCCGGGTGCGGGTCGATGGCTTTTCAAAGATCAGCGCGACCATGTGGTTCGCCAGCGGTTGGTCGGCATCCGGTGTGCCCCGGGGCAGGCCGTGGCGGGCGTCCTTCATCCGGCGGGCATCGTCGATGATCGCGCGCAAATCGGTGGTGGAGGTGGTGTGGATATCGAGAAAATGGGTCATGGGCGGGCTTTCTTGGACCGGCAGGACCGGGGGGCTTCACGCCCCCCGGAACCCCCCGTGGAGTATTTTGAAAAAAGCGAGTGTCATAAAGTAAGTGCAGCCTTGTCGAGCAGGTCTGCGGCCGTGTCGATATCAGCATCGGTCAGATTGAGGGGCGGCAGAAGCCGGATCACGTTGTCGGCGGCGGGCACGGTCAGGATGCCCGCATCATACCCGGCCTGCACGACGTCGGTGTTGAGGGCCTTGCACATCAGGCCCAGCATCAGGCCCGCACCGCGGACGCCCGCAAAGACGTCGGGGTGTGCGGCGGTCAGACCTTCGAGCTTCTGGCGCAGCAGGGAGGCCTTGCGGTTGACCTCTGCCAGAAAGGCCGGGTCGGCCACGATATCCATGACAGCGCCCCCTACGGCACAGCCCAGCGGGTTGCCGCCATAGGTCGATCCGTGGGTGCCTGCGGTCATCGCGGATGCGGCCTGTTCCGTGGCCAGCAAAGCACCCAATGGAAAGCCGCCGCCGATGCCCTTTGCAACCATCATGATATCCGGAGAGACGCCGGACCATTCGTGGGCAAAGAGTTTCCCCGTCCGGCCCATGCCGCACTGCACCTCGTCGAAGATCAGCAGCAGCCCATGGCTGTCGCACAGGTCGCGCAGCCCTTTCAGGCACTGGTCCGGCACCGGGCGGATGCCGCCTTCGCCCTGGACGGGTTCGATCAGAATTGCAGCGGCAGTGGGCGAGGCCGCCGCAGCGGTCAGCGCATCGTGATCGCCGAACGGCAGATGCACAAAGCCGGGCAGCAGGGGTCCGAACCCTTTTGTCATCTTTTCAGACCCGGCTGCGGCAATGCCCGCAGAGGACCGTCCGTGAAAGCTGCCGGAGAAGGTGATGATATCGGTCCGCGCCGGCGTGCCCGCATCATGGAAATGCCGCCGCGTCATCTTGACGGCCAGTTCGCAGGCTTCGGTCCCGGAATTGGTGAAAAAGACCGTGTCCGCGAAGGTATGTTCCACCAGCAGGTC
>JBBREW010000290.1:0-4174 GCA_038225335.1 Rhodobacterales bacterium | reverse complement strand
ACGGCTGACGATCGAGCCTTATCATGGCTATGCTACGCCGGACCTGCTGATCGCGCGGGGTCGGGTGCTGGCGGCACGGGACAGTGAAAAGATCAATGGCCGCAGCAAGCTGGCCAATGCGCGGCAGATGGCGCGTCTGTTTGCAACGCATGAGGTGGCGGATGTCGTCGTGCGGTCCGGCGCGGTGTCGGCGGTCACCGATGCGGAAGGCTATTTCACCCTGTACCTGCCGCGCGAGGATCACGTGGGCTGGGTCAATGTGGCCGTCACCCTGTCGGGGCAGGACCACAGCGCGATCTGTCCGGTCATGGTTGCACGTCCCGATGCCACGCTGGTGGTCATTTCCGATATCGACGACACCATGATGCACACCGGGGCATGGTCGACGGCGCGTAATCTGTGGACATCGTTTACCGGCAGTGTGGAAAGCCGCGACGTGTTTCCGGACGCTGTGGAGCTGATGCAGGTGCTGGGCCAGTCGGGCCGAAATCCGGTGTATTATGTCAGTTCCAGCCCGTGGAATTTCCATGGTTTTCTGGAGGAGGTGTTTATGCGGGCGGGACTGCCTGCGGCACCGAAGTTCTTGCGCGAATACGGTTTCGGCAAGGATCAGTTCATCAATGGGCGGCATGGGGAACACAAGGGCGGCGCGATTGACCGCATCATGGCGGCGCACCCCGGTTTGCCGGTTGTGCTGCTGGGGGATACCGGACAGCACGACGCGCATATCTATGCCGATGCAGCCCTGCGGCACCCCGGGCGGGTGGCGCATGTCGTCCTGCGCGCGCCGGGGCCCGGTGCGGATGCGTCCGACCTGTTGCAGGTGGAACGTCTGCGGTCGCTGGCCATCCCGGTGAACGTCGGTGCGGATTTCCGCGAGGCCTTGGCCGCGCTGGCGGCAAAAGTCTGATCTTGCAGGGTGTCACTTGATCGCGGGGCCGGGTAGGGTCCGCGAAAAAGAGGCGTGTTCACGATGCAGCCGTTACGCGGGATCAGTTACAAGATCTTTTCGGTCATGATTTTTGTGGCGATGTCAGCCTTGATCAAGGCGGCATCGGACGAGGTGCCACCCGGTCAGGCGGTGTTTTTCCGCAGCTTTTTCGCAGTACCGATCATCGTCGGCTGGCTGGCGATCAGGCGCGAATTACGCGATGGCTGGAAAACCCCCAATCCGCTGGGCCATGTCTGGCGCGGCCTGATGGGCACATCCGCGATGGGCTTGGGGTTCGCGGGGCTGGGCCTGCTGCCCCTGCCAGAGGTGACGGCGATCGGCTATGCCGCGCCGCTGCTGGTGGTCATCTTTGCCGCGATGTTCCTGAACGAGCAGGTGCGCGCGTTCCGGCTGTCGGCGGTGGCGCTGGGGTTGGTCGGTGTGTTGATCGTGCTGTCGCCCCGGTTGTCGCTGGGCAGCGGGCAGACCGACCCGTCGCAGACGCTGGGGGCTGTGCTGGTGTTGATGGGGGCGGTGTGTTCGGCGCTTGCGCAGGTTTTCGTGCGCAAACTGGTCTTTACCGAAAATACGGCAGCCATCGTGTTCTGGTTTTCCGTGACGGCCACGGTGCTGTCGCTGCTGACCTTGCCATGGGGCTGGGTCTGGCCCGATGTGGCGGACTGGGTGATGCTGGTCATGGCGGGTTTGCTGGGCGGGATCGGGCAGATCTTTTTGACATCCAGCTACCGGTTCGCGGATGCGTCGCTGGTCGCGCCTTTTGACTATACCTCGATGATACTGGCCCTGCTGGTGGGGTATTTCATATTTGACGAGGTGCCGACCCTGACGATGATGATCGGTGCGCTGATCGTGATCGCGGCGGGCGTCATGATCATCCTGCGGGAACGGCATCTGGGTCTGAAGCGGGCGCGCCAGCGCAAGGTGACGGGCACGATCGGCCACAACTGAACGGTGGTTCAGGGCCGTGCCGCACCCCGCAGGGCTGGGGGTGCGGCGAAAGCAGGGTCAGGCGCGGACGAGCTTTTCGTAGTCGGCCGCGATATCAAGGGTCAGTTGGCCAACCTCGAAGTTGTAATCGCCGATCTGGCCCACGGGCGTCACTTCTGCCGCGGTGCCGGTCAGCCAGCATTGTTCGAACCCTTCCAGTTCTTCGGGCATGATGTGGCGTTCGTGAACCACGATGCCCTTGTCGCGCAACATGCCGACCACGGTCTGCCGGGTGATGCCGTTCAGAAAGCAGTCCGGCTTGGGGGTGTGGACTTCGCCGTCCTTGACGAAAAAGATGTTGGCCCCGGTCGCTTCTGCGACATAGCCACGGTAATCGAACATCATGGCGTCGGAACAGCCTTTTGCCTCTGCCGCGTGTTTGGACATGGTGCAGATCATGTAAAGGCCAGCCGCCTTGGCCTGATGCGGGATGGTTTCGGGGCTGGGCCGCTTCCATTTCGCGATGTCAAGTTTCGCGCCTTTTGTCTTTGCCTCGCCGTAGTAGTTGCCCCACGACCAGACGGCGATGGCGGTGCGCACCGGGTTGCGGGCAGAGGCGACACCCATGTCAGGGCCCGCGCCACGCCACGCAAACGCGCGGACATAGGCATCGGTCAGGCCGTTGGCGGCCAGTGTCTGTGCCTTGGCAGCCATGAGGTCATCGACGCTGTAGGGGATTTCGAAATCAAGGCAGCCAGCCGAAAAATGCAGCCGTTCGGCGTGTTCGCGGTCCTTGAAGATCTTGCCGTTATAGCACCGCTCGCCCTCGAACACCGAGGACGCATAGTGCAGCGCATGGGTCAGAACGTGGACATTGGCGCCGCGCCAATCGACCAGCGTGCCGTCCATCCAGATTTTTCCGTCCCGGTCGTCGTAAGAGCCATCCATGGCAATTTCCCCAATTATTTGCGATTGTATCGCAGAAACGTCCGTTTCGGACATAATGTTGCTTAAAATCCCTAGCTTGGCTATCAGTTCAGTCTGGTCATGTCAACAAGGCTGACGTATTGTCGGGCGGGAAACGCGAAAGGTGCGCCATGAACCAACCATCGCAAGGCACGTCCGGTCAGGCTTTATTGTTTCTGACTGACGAACAGTTGCGCAAGGGGATCGAGGCGATGTTTTTTGCCTATCGTGGCTTTACCGCTGACCCGGACCGGATTCTGGACGATCTGGCCTATGGCCGGGCACATCACCGGGCCATCCATTTCATCCATCGCAGTCCCGGCACCACGGTGAACAACCTGCTGGGGATATTGGGTGTTACGAAACAGTCGCTTAATCGTGTGTTGCGCACGCTGGTGGCTGACGGTCTTGTGTCCAGCACGGTCGGTAAGCGCGACAAGCGGGAACGGCATCTGCATCTGACGGACAAGGGGCAGGCGCTGGAACGCAGTTTGTCCGATGCGCAGCGGGACCGGATGCGGGGTGCTTACCGGGCGGCGGGTCCGGTCGCGGTTGCGGGGTTCCGTCAGGTGTTGGAGGCGATGATGGACGATGACATGCGGCACCATTATCAGGCGGTGGTGGACAAACCCGATGGCCGCTGATGACGCGCATCTGCTGATCGTCGACGACGACGAACGTATCCGGGGCCTGTTGCAGAAGTTTCTGATGCGCGCGGGGTTCATGGTGACCACAGCGCGGGACGCAGCCCATGCACGGCGTATCCTGAAAGGACTGGATTTCGATCTGATCGTGCTGGATGTGATGATGCCGGGCGAGGACGGGATCAGTTTCTGCCGCGCCCTGCGCCATACATCTGGCACCCCTGTCATGCTGCTGACCGCACGCGGAGAGATTGAGGACCGGATTGCCGGGCTGGAGGCGGGGGCGGACGATTATCTGGCGAAACCGTTCGAGCCAAAGGAACTGTTGCTGCGGATCAACGCGATCCTGCGGCGTGCGCCGCAAGCGGATGCCCGGCCCATCGCGCAGACCGTCCTGCGGCTGGGTCCGATCCGCTATGATCTGGCAAATGGCGAAATGCGTCTGGAGGATGGCCTTGTGCGGCTGACCGCCACCGAAAGCCAGCTGATGCGGATTTTCGCAGCGCGTCCCCATATCACCGTCACGCGGATGCAGCTGGTCGAGGAGTTGAGCAGATCGGGCGGGCAGACGCAGGAACGGGCGGTCGATGTGCAGATCACCCGCCTGCGCCGCAAGATCGAGGCGGACCCCAAGCAGCCACGCTACCTGCAGACGGTGCGCGGTGCGGGGTATATGCTGGCCCCC
>JBBREW010000289.1:0-4185 GCA_038225335.1 Rhodobacterales bacterium | reverse complement strand
CAGCTTCACCGCGACAGCCGCGCCTTGGCGTGGCGGCTGGACGGACACGGTCCCGACGATGGCGCATGGCGCGCTGTGGTCGCGATCACCCGGGGCGGCATGGCCCCCGCCATGATCGTGGCAAGAGAGCTGGATATCCGCACCGTCGATACCATCAGCATCAAATCCTACGACCACCAGACGCAATCGGACGCCACGGTTCTCAAAAGCCCGGATGCCGCCATGATGGGCGATGGTACCGGCATCCTGATCGTCGATGACCTTGTTGATTCGGGCCGCACGCTCGAAGTTGTGCGCGGGCTTTATCCAAAGGCGCATTTCGCCACGGTTTATGCCAAGCCCAAGGGCCGGCCGCAGGTCGATACCTTTATCACAGAGGTCAGTCAGGACACGTGGATCTTCTTTCCATGGGACATGGCGCTGCAATACGTGCAGCCTTATCGCGGCAAGGACTGACCCCGAACCGCAACCCGAAAGGACTGTCTGATGATCCTGTCCCGCACCGCGCAGACCTTTGCCCCCCCGGTGATGGAGGCGCGCCGCTGGCTGGACGGGGTCGTGCAGCCCGCCGACAGACCCCTGATTAACGTGTCGCAGGCGGCACCCGTCGATCCGCCGCCTTTGGCCATGCTGAACGCCATGGCGCACAGCGTGCTGCACGATCCGGACACCCATCTTTATGGTCCGGTGCTGGGCCTGCCGGACCTGCGGGCGGCCTTGGCGGATCGCTGGTCCCGAACCGGGGGCGGGCGCATCCGGGCCGATCAGATCGCCATCACGGCGGGCTGCAATCAGGCCTTTGCCGCAGCCATCGCGGCCCTGTGCGGCGAAGGGTCAGAGGTCATTGTCCCCCTGCCCTATTACTTCAACCATGCGATGTGGCTGGACATGGCCGGGGTGACGACGGTCCCGCTGGCCTGTGGGTCCGGCCTGATCCCCGATGCCGCCGTGGCGGCGGACCTGATCACGGCCGCCACGCGGGCCATCGTGCTGGTGACCCCCAACAACCCGGCAGGCGTCGAATATCCGCCCGCCACGCTGACGGCGTTTCGCGATCTGTGCCGCAGCCGCGGCATCGCGTTGATCGTGGATGAAACCTACCGGGATTTTCACAGTCGCACCGATCCGCCCCACGATCTGCTGGCCGATGCCGCTTGGGACGACACGCTGATCCTGCTTTATTCCTTTTCCAAATCCTACCGCCTGACCGGACATCGCGTCGGTGCCATCGCCGCATCGCCCGCCCGGCTGGCAGAGGTGGAAAAGTTTCTGGATACGGTCGCGATCTGCGCAGGCCAGTTGGGTCAGCGGGCCGCCCTGTGGGGGGTGCAGCACCTCGACGACTGGCTGGCGGCAGAGCGGCTGGAAATTCTGGACCGCCGCGCCGCAATCAGCGATCACTTTGCACCGCTGGCGGCGCAGGGGTGGTCGATTCTGGGATGCGGGGCCTATTTTGCCTATCTCGCACACCCTTTCCCGCTGTCCTCTGCAGTCATTGCGCAGCGGCTGGTGGCAGAGGCGGGCATCCTGTGCCTGCCCGGCACGATGTTCCGCCCGGCCTCTGATCCGGCGGGCGCGCGAGAGTTGCGCATCGCCTTTGCCAATATCGACCGACCAGAGATTGCGGCCCTGTTTGCACGGCTGGCCGGATGGACGCCCTGACCCTTGCACGCGGGCGGGCGGACACTTAGACAGCAGCGACCGAACGTTTGCCCAAGGGGTCCGACAACATGGCCGAAAAGAAACGCACACCGATCTATGTCTGGGTCATCATGATCCTGATCATGGGTGGCCTGCTTGGCTTTGGCACCGGGGGCTTTTCGGGGTCGATCCAGACCATCGGGTCCGCGGGTGACAAACCGATTTCCACCGCCGCCTATCAGGCCGCGCTGAACGATCAGCTGCGCCGGTTCGAGGCACAGGCCGGAAGCCGTGTCACCTTTCAGCAAGCACAGGAAATCGGTCTGGACCGGGCCGTTCTGGGCCGGATCGTAACCGAACGGACCCTTGACCACGAAGCGACCGAAATGGGTCTGTCGGTCGGTGACGACCTGATCCGGGACGAGGTGCTGCGCAACCCGGCCTTCCAGACCCTGTCCGGCACCTTTGACAGAGAAGCCTATCGCAATGCCCTTCGCAACGTGGGCCTGTCCGAAGAGGAGTACGAGACCGCGTTGCGCGATGAAATCGGGCGGTCCCTGCTGCAAGGTGCGGTCGTGGGCGGCATCACCGCACTGCCGGCCTTTGCCGAAACCATCGTGTCCTATCTGGGCGAAACCCGCGACATCGTGACGGCCCCGGTGACGGCGGCAGACCTGACAACCCCGGTCCCCGGCCCGACAGAGGCCGACCTGCAAACCTTTTACGATGAAAACCCCGATCTGTTTACCGCACCTGAATCGCGCGCCATCTCCTATGTGCTGCTGACGCCCACCATGCTGGCCGACCAGATCACGATCGACGACGCGCAGGTCCGCAGCCTTTATGACGAACGGATCAGCACCTTTTCACAGCCCGAACGGCGGCTGGTCGAACGGCTGGTCTTTCCCGACACCGCAGAGGCAGAGGCCGCCATCGCCCGGCTGAACGCCAACGAGGTGACGTTCCCCGCCCTTGTCACCGAACGCGGCCTGACGCTGAGTGATGTCGATCTGGGGGATGTCGCGATCGATGCGCTGGCTGCTGCCGGGGACGCGGTGTTTGCCGCCGACACCGGCGATGTGGTCGGACCACTCGACACATCGCTTGGCCCGGCGCTGTTCCGCGTCAACGCCATTCTTGCGGCCGAAAACACCCCGTTCGAGGATGCAGAGCCTGCATTGCGCGACGAACTGGCGACCGCACAGGCCCGCCGCATCATCCAGACCGACAGTGAAACGGTCACCGATCTGATGGCCGGCGGCGCGTCACTCGAAGATCTGACCGAACGCACCGATCTGGAACTGGGCACGCTGGACTATACTGACGGCACCACCGCCGGTCCCGCCGCCTACGAGGCGTTCCGCACCGCAGCAGCCACAGTGGCCGAGGGCGCCTTTCCGACGCTGATGGGTCTGGACGACGGCGGCGTCTTTGCGCTGCGGCTGGATGGCATCACCCCCGCCAGTGTTATCCCCATGGCAGAGGTCCGCGACCGGCTGGAGGCCGCATGGCGCGCCGCCGCGGCACAGACGGCCGTTCTGACCCGGGCCGAAGCCATCGCCGCAGAGGCATCCGCCGACACCGATCTGGCGACCCTGAACCTTGTGACCACCAGCAGCGCAAATTTGACGCGCGGCAGTTTTGTGGCGGATACCCCCGCCGAATTCATGGCCACGGTGTTCACCATGACCGAAGGCGAGGTGCGCGCCTTGCCCACGGATACAGGTGCGATCGTGGTGCGGCTAGACCGGATCAGCGCAGCCGACATGACGACGGACCGGCTGTCGGCGCAATTGACCGATGTCACCGCACAAGCGGCCGCAGGCACGGCACAGGACATCTTTGATGCCTTTGCCGACGCGGTGCGCGCCCGCACGGATGTCGTGATCGATCAGGCCGCGATCAACGCGGTCAACGCGCAGCTGCAATAACGCGCACCCCAGCAAGGACGGACGGCATGGCGCTTTGGCCCGATTACGACAGTTTTGCCACGGGTTATGACGCGGGGCGCAATCAGATCGTCTGGACCCGTCTGGCTGCCGATCTGGACACGCCGGTGTCCCTGATGCTGAAACTGGGCGACGCCGGGCTGAACACCTTCATGCTGGAAAGTGTGACAGGCGGCGAGGTCCGCGGGCGGTACAGCATCATCGGGCTGAACCCCGATCTGATCTGGGATTGTCGCGGCACCACCAGCCGGACCAACCGCGCGGCGCGGTATGATGCCGACAGTTTCGTCGACGACGACGCGGACCCGCTGACCGCCCTGCGCGGGCTGATCGCCGAAAGCCGCATCGACCTGCCCGCCGATCTGCCCGCCGCCAGCGCGGGTCTGTTCGGTTATCTGGGCTATGACATGATCCGCCTGATCGAACACCTGCCCGACGTGAACCCCGACCCGCTGGACCTGCCCGATGCGATGATGCTGCGCCCTTCGGTCGTGGCGGTGCTGGACGGGGTCAAGGGTGATGTCATCCTTGTGGCCCCCGCCTGGGTCGGTGGCGGATTGAACGCCCGCGCGGCCTTTGCGCAGGCCGCAGAACG
>JBBREW010000288.1:0-4189 GCA_038225335.1 Rhodobacterales bacterium | reverse complement strand
TTTCGTCTGGGCAGGGCGCGCGGAACCACACCTCTTCGCGGTCTTGCACGATCCGCTGCCGGGTGGTGCTGTGAAAGCTGGCAGGGGTGGTGATCTGACCCGCCGTATCGCGCACCTCTCGGGTCGCGAGAGCCTGTTCGGTGACAGTTTCGATGATGGCCGGTGTCACTTCGGTGGCCCAGCAGATGCCGTCGCCGCCGTCGGGCGGGCTCTGCCGCACCAGTTCGTCGGCGAGTTGGGCGCGGCTGGGTGGCTCGACCGCTGCGGTCTGGCAGGCGACCAGCAAAAGCCCCGCCACAAGGCAAACCGGTGCGATGCCTGGAGGTCTGCGTGCCATGCGATTTGCCCGATGCCTGCCGCCCGATGCCTGCCGGTTGCGTTCCGGCAGCTTCTGCACACACCATAGCGGGAAACCGACCGGAACGGAAGTCTAAGGCTGATCGCTGGCGCGGACGCCGTCGGATTTGAAATCGGACCGCAGCAGGCGGTCGAGCAGGGGCGACAGATCCTCGATCTGTTCGGCCACCACATGCACCACGCCCGCCTCTCGCTGCAGCCGGCCAGTGACACGCAACAGGCGGCCGGCAATCACCGCCCGGCGAAACCGTTCAAAGACCGACGCCCAGACCACCACATTGGCCGTGCCCGTCTCGTCCTCGAGTGTGACAAAGATCACCCCCTTGGCGGTGCCCGGCCGCTGCCGGACCAGCACCAGCCCCGCCACACACACCCGCGCGCCCCCCGGCGGCTCGACCAGCCGGGCGGCGGGCAGGGCGGCGGGCGGGCGGGGCCAGGTGTTGGGCCGGGGGCTGCGGATCATCCAATTTTGGTTCATGCGAACAAACATAGAACATACACAGCGCAGCGCAAGCCCCGCGCCTACTGGCAAAGCAGCGGGAATTGCCCTATGTCAGGTGGAAATCCTAACACCAGACAGGGCAAGTCCATGGCAAAGATCACCTATGTGGAACACGGCGGCAAAGAACATGTGGTCGAGGTGGCAAGCGGCCTGACCGTGATGGAAGGCGCGCGCGACAACGGCATTCCCGGCATCGAGGCCGATTGCGGCGGTGCCTGCGCCTGTTCCACCTGTCACGTCTATGTCGATGCCGCCTGGGTGGACCGTCTGCCCGAAAAGGACGCGATGGAAGAAGACATGCTGGATTTTGCCTACAAGCCTGACCCGGCGCGGTCCCGGCTGACCTGCCAGTTGAAGGTCAGCGATGCGCTGGACGGCCTGCGCGTGCAGATGCCGGAAAAGCAGATCTGATGCGGCTGGTGCTGGCGGTCATCCTGTCCGGTCTTCCGGGCATCATCGCCGCCTGCACCGCCCCGCCGGATGCGGCACAGGTGCTGCCCGGCAGTGCCGTGACGCGCGCCACCGGTGACATCACCGGGGCGGGCTATCACGGCCCGACCACGATCTATGACCACAACATCCTTGGCGACGCTGTCGAAGCGTCGCATCTCCATGCCCGTGCGGCGGGTTGCACCTGGTCCATCGCCGCCGGATCCGGCCATGTGTTCGAGGATGTGGCCCCCCATCTTGCCGATCTGGACGGCGACGGCCGGACAGAGGTGATCGCCATCCGCAGCAGCCTGACTGCGGGGGCGCAGATTGCCGTTTACGGCCTGCGCGACGACGCCCTGACCCTGCTGGCCACGACACCGCCCATCGGCCAGCCGTATCGCTGGTTGTCGCCTGTCGGTGTCGGCGATCTGGACGGTGACGGCAGCGCGGACCTTGTGGTGATCGACCGTCCGCATCTGCAACGCGACATGCAGGTCTGGCGGTTTGACGGCAGCACCCTGCGTCAGGTCTGGCGCATTCCCGGTCTGACCAATCACCGGATCGGAGAGGCCACGATCAGCGGTGGCATCCGCACCTGTGCGGGTACGACAGAGGCCGTCACCGCCAACGCCGACTGGACCGCGATCATCGCGACGCGCCTTGTGCAGGGGCAGGCGGTGCAACGCATCCTTGGGCGCGATACCGGACCTGTCGGGTTTGCCGCAGCGATGGCGTGCTGACAGCCGCGGTGTCACAGCATCGCTGACAGCGTGACCAGCGCCGCGATTTCCGCGAATTGTTGCGCAGCCCCCAGAATGTCGCCGGTCTGTCCGCCGATCTTGGTGCGCGCGATCAGCCCCCACAGGAACGTCACAGCCAGCACCGCGCCCAGTGCGGCGACCGCTGGCAGCCCCAGTGTCAGCACAGCGACCACGGCCGTCACCCCGGTCGCCACCGCCAGTGTCGCGGCACCGGGACGGCCGACCGCGTGGGCCAGCCCCTTGTCCCGCGCCGGGGGCAGGGCGTGGGACAGGGCCACCATCGGCCAGCGGGCAATGACGCCGACCGCCAGCGCCACGGGCCACAGCGCCAGCGGCAGGACCAGCACCCACAGCTGCCAGCGCAACAGCACGCTTAACCCCAGACCCAGAACGCCGTAGACGCCAAGACTGCTGTCTTTCATGATGGCCAGCCGCCGGTCCCGGTCCCAGCCGCCCCACAACCCGTCCAGACTGTCGGCCAGACCGTCCTCGTGCATGGCACCGGTGACCGCGATCTGTGTGGCAATCAGGCACAGGGCCGCGACGCCAGGAGGCAATCCCAGCCACAGGATCACGCCTGCGACCCCTGCGGCGATGCCGTTCACGCAGATCCCCGTCAAAGGCCACGCCCAGGCGGCGCGCGCCCCCCGCGCCACGGCACGGGCCGTATCCACCCGCACCGGCAGGCGGGTCAGCAACCCAAGGGCGGCGGGCAGATCCTGCGGATGCAGCAAGGCGTCGTCGTGGCGCAAGGTCATGATCCTTTGCCGGGTTTCCATTTCGTCCCGCTTGGTTAGACAGGTGCCAACCGATCTGCAACGAGGACGATCATGACCGCCCCATTTACCACCCTTGCCGGGTTCCGCGACACCCTTGCCGCTGCCGGTGCACCGGATGCTGCGGCGATGGCCGCCGCTGTGGCCCGCAATGGTCAGCTGACGAAACCTGCCGGGGCCCTTGGCAGGTTAGAGGATCTGGCCCAGTGGATCGCAGGCTGGCAAGGCACCGACCGCCCCCGGATCAATGCGCCGCAGATCATCGTTTTCGCAGGCAATCACGGCGTGGTGGCTCAGGGCGTGTCGCTGTTCCCCGCCGAAGTCACCGCACAGATGGTCGGTAATTTTCAGGCAGGCGGTGCGGCCATCAACCAGTTGGCGGCCTGTGTCGGTGCGCGCATGGATGTCGTGGCCCTTGATCTGGACAGACCGACGCAGGATTTCACCACCGGACCCGCCATGACCGAAGAGGACGTGGTCGCAGCCCTTACCACGGGCTGGACCGCTGTTGCGGCGGATTGCGATCTGCTGGTCGTCGGTGAAATGGGCATCGGCAACACGACGGCGGCTGCGGCGATGGCTGCGGCGCTGTTCGGCGGTGACGCGGGTGCTTGGACGGGGCGCGGCACCGGTGTTGATGATGCGGGGCTGGTCCGCAAGACCGACGTGGTGGCGCGCGCCATCGCCTGCAATGCCGACGCGCTGACCGATCCCTTGCAGATCCTGCGCTGTCTGGGCGGCAGAGAGATTGCCGCCATGGCCGGTGCCATGGCCCGTGCGCGGGTTGACGGGGTGCCTGTCATCCTTGACGGTTTCATCTGCTGTGCTGCCGCGGCCGTATTGGCGCAGACCGCGCCGGGGGCCCTCGACCATGCGGTGGCGGGGCATCAAAGTGCCGAAGGTGCCCATGCGCACCTGTTGGACCGCATCGGCAAGGTGCCGCTTTTGTCGCTTGGTCTGCGGCTGGGAGAGGCGTCGGGCGCGGCGCTGGCCATCGCCGTGGTGCAGGCAGCCGTGGCCTGCCATTCCGGCATGTCCACCTTTGCCGAAGCAGCAGTCAGCGGCAGCGACGCCTAGGTGCTGCCGTTCGACGTGTCACCGGGACGGCGGGGCGGCAAGGCCGCACTGTCGTCGCTGTCCCGGTTCTGGACCCGCATCGCCAGTGCCGTTTCCAGATCGTTGTTCATCTGGCGGGCGCGGGCGATGTAATCAGGGTTGTCGGCCACGGCGACGCCGGGTTTCCACAACTCTGCCAGTTCGCGCACCATGTCGCGGTCCGAATGATAGAACATCGTCTCCGCCTCTGCGGCCTCGAACTCGGACAGACCCAGATTTTCCAGCGCATAGCGGCCCGCCCGCAG
>JBBREW010000287.1:0-4193 GCA_038225335.1 Rhodobacterales bacterium | reverse complement strand
GCAGGCATGGCACCGATCGGGAAACCGATTGCGGTGCCGCGCAGCCACGACCGCCACGACCTGCTCCAGTCCTGTTTCGTCATGGCGACAGACCCTTTGATGGCGTGGATCTTCTCTTGCACGTCAGGGCCTTGGGCCGCGACGAACAGCGCCTCTCCGACGGCAAACAGGGCCACGGCCAGCGTCGTCACCTCGACCCCGTCCAGCAGTTGCGGCACGCCGAACGACAGGCGGGCCTGCCCGGTCAGACCGTCGATCCCGACCAGACCCAGCGCCAGACCGATGAACAGCGATGTCAGACCCTTCAGCGTGCTGTCACCAAAGGCTGCGGACACGGTCACAAAGGCCAGCATCATCAAGGCAAAGTATTCGCGCGGACCAAGGATCAGCGCCAGTTTCACCACGTGCGGGGCAAGAAATGCCAGCGCCAGCGTGGCCAGCAGGCCCGCCACGAACGACCCGATGGCCGCCGTGGCCAAAGCAGGACCACCGCGCCCGGCGCGGGCCATCTTGTTGCCTTCCAGCGCGGTGACGATGGATGCGCTTTCACCCGGCGTGTTCAGCAGGATCGACGTCGTCGAACCGCCATACATCCCGCCGTAATAGATGCCCGCAAACATGATGATCGACCCCGCAGGATCAAGACCATAGGTCACCGGCAACAAAAGTGCGACCGTCAGGGCAGGCCCGATGCCGGGCAGCACCCCGACAGCGGTGCCCAGCGTCACACCGATCAGCGCATAAAGCAGGATCATCGGGTCAAGTGCGACAGCAAGACCCTGCAACAGAAAATCGAACGTGGTCATTTCAACCCCCGAAAATCAGGTTTTCGAGCATTCCACCCGGCAGATTGAGCCGCAGCAGTCGGTCGAATGTCCCGTAAACAACAAGGCCAAGGGCAATACCGACCGGCACACTGACCAGCAGGTTGCGTTTGCCAAAGGCGGCGGCGGTCGCGGCGAACAGCAGGCCGGACGCGATGGAAAATCCCAGCGGCTGAAGCAGGACCAGTTGCACGATCAGCCCACCGACGATCAGCAGGACCGGCAGGCGTTGCTGCTGCGGGATCGGGCTGGCCATCTGGCGCAGACCCTTGATCACATGGCACAGGGCCAGCACGATCAAAACGGCCCCGACAAAGACCGGCATGTCACCGGACCCGATGCCCGCATAGCCGCCCTTGTCGGGAATGCCGCGCCCTTGCCAGATCAGCAGGCCGCCGATGGCCGCCAGCAGCGCCGCGATGAAGAACGCCGCCCCATCGGGGCGGCGTGATGTTGCGGATGGCAGTCCGGTCATTGCACCAGACCGATGTCCTTCAGGACGACTGTCGTGGCGTCGATATCGGCGGCGAGCTGTGCGTCAAACTCTGCGCCGGACAGATAGGTGTTGGCCCAGCCCTGGGTTTCCAGAACCTCGGCCCACCCGTCGGAATTGACCAGCGCGTCGATGTCTGCGGTGACGGCTGCCTTTTGCTCGTCGGTCAGACCGGGGGCTGCGGCAACCATGCGCCAGTTCTGCACATCGACGTCATAGCCCGATTCCATCAGCGTTGGCGCATCTGTGCCGGCCCACTTTTCGGCGGTGGACACGGCCAGCATCCGCATGGTGCCCGCATCGACCTGCGGCAGGAATTCACCGACGCCGGAAATCCCGACCGTCACCTGATTGCCAAGGATGGCGGCCAGCGCCTCTCCGCCGCCTGAAAAGGCGACATAGTTGATCAGCGTCGGATCAATGCCCGCCGCCTTGGCCAGCAGACCCACGGTGATGTGGTCCACGCCGCCGGCAGACCCGCCAGCCCAGGACACGGACCCGGGGTCGGCCTTCATCATCTCGACCAGTTCGTCGATCGTCTGGATCGGGCTTGCGGCGGATACCGCGATGCCGACGGCCTCGCCGGTCAGGCGGGCGATGGGGGTCACGTCGGCCAGCGACACGGGCGAATCATTGGTCAGGATCGCGCCGACCATGACATAACCGCCGACAATCAGCTGATTTGCATCGCCAGAGGTGCTGGATGCGAACTGCGCCAGACCGACGGTGCCACCGGCGCCGGGCACGTTCTGGACCTGCACTGATCCCGAAATACCCTCGGCTTGCAGAACGTTCTGCATGGCGCGGGCAGTGCCGTCCCAGCCGCCACCGGGGGCCGCCGGTGCAATGATGGTATAGTCGGCTGCCAGCGCGGGCATCGCACAGGCCGCAGCAAAAACGACGCTCAGAAGCGTATGTTTCATGGTAATTATCCTCCCAAGGCACGTTTTCCGTGCCGATTCCCGTTCGGGTGGCACCTCCTCGTGCCGACCGCCGGGCATTATCAGCACAGAAACCTGTCAGAAAGCTGACAGCGCATCTTTTTTCACCGTCAGTCGCGTCCCAGCGCCTGACGCCACAACCGCAGGAAACGCGCGCGTTTCGCCTGATCCAGATAGACCAGCACGCCGGGGCTGACCGGCACGGGGTGCAACTGGTCCCCCCCCATGTCGAGCCCGGTTCCGTCGCCGCGCGCCGCAGGATTGACCGGCGGCAGGCCCAGCGTGCGCGACAACAAGGTCTGCCCCTCGACGCTCATGAGAAAGGCCAGAAAGGCCTGTCCCAGATCGGGGGCGGCCGCCGCGCGCGGCACCATCGCCACCCGTGACAGCACAACGGTATAATCGCGCAGCATGACGACGCCCAGATCGGGGTTCAGCCGGGCCTGATCAGCGGCATAGGACCCCAGCACGTTATAGCCCAGCGCCAGACGCCCGTCGCCCACCCGGTCGATCACATCCTGACTGGTCGAAAAGGTCTGCAACCCCGCCTGCCCCATCGCATCCAGAACCGACCAGATATCGGGGAAATGATCCGCGTCCCGCGACAGGACCAGATAACCGACGGCCGATTCTTCGATATCATAGGTGCCGACCGTGGCCGCCGTCCCCGGCGGCACGGTGGCCAGCCAGTCCATCAGGTCCAGCCGCGACAGCGGCGGCCCTTCCGGGAACATCGGTGCGTGATAGACAAGGACCGCCGGTTCGACCGTCAGGGCAAAGGCCGTATCCTGCCACGACGCCCAGGCGGGCCAGCCGTCGGCGGCTGGCACCGGTGACGGCTGGGCATAACCATCGTTTGCCAGCTTTAACTGCAGGTCCATCGCGGATGAAAAGATGAAATCGGCGGTCGGCGCGCCTGCCTTTGTTTCGCGCACGACACGTTCGGCGATGTCATCGGCCAGCAGATCTTCATAGCGGACAGCCACATCCGGGCGAACCGCCTGAAACGCGTCGATCAGCGCCGCAGCCAACCTGCCATCCAGCGTGGAATAGATGACCATCTGCGCCCCGCCACCCTGCGGGGCAGGATGGAACGTCGCATCGGCCCGCACCCCGCCCGCAAGACCCGCCACCAGACAGGCCCCCAGACCGGCCGCGACCGCGCAGGTGCGGCGGACATAACGCGCGGGTCGGGCAGCAAGGGTGCGGCAGCGGGCAATCATGGCATCACTTAACGCCAAGCCTGCGCAGTTCACAACGGCGCTGACACCGCCTATCGTTGTCACAAGGGAGGACTGCCATGCGATTGCTTCTGGTCGAAGACGACCTGCCCCTGGCAGAGGCGCTGACAACGCTGCTGACCTCTGCCGGTTATGCGGTGGATTGCGTCCACGACGGAGAGGCCGCGCAATCGCTGGTCGCCGCCGAACAGTTCGATCTGATGATCCTTGACTTGAACCTGCCCGAAATGGACGGGCTGGCGGTCCTGCGGTCGATGCGGGCGCAGGGCAACCGCGCCGCCGTCATGATCCTGACCGCCCGCGGTGCCGCCGAAGACCGGGTGCGCGGGCTGGATCTGGGGGCGGACGATTACATGGCCAAACCCTTTGACATCCGAGAGTTCGAGGCCCGCGTCCGATCCCTGTTGCGACGGCAGGCAGGGTTGCGGTCGTCCACGGTCACACTGGGGCGGGTGACGCTGGACCTGACCACACGCCAGTTCACCGGCGACGGACAGGTGCTGGACCTGCCACCGCGCGAACGTGCCCTGCTGGAACTGCTGCTGATGCGGGCTGGCAAGGTCGTGGCAAAAGAAGCCATCGTGCAATCCATCACCTCGCTGGAGGATATCCTGTCGGACAATGCGATAGAGCAATATATTTCCCGGCTGCGCAGGCGGCTGCTGCCCTTTGATCTGGTGCTGCGCACCGTGCG
>JBBREW010000286.1:0-4204 GCA_038225335.1 Rhodobacterales bacterium | reverse complement strand
TTTTTTGCGCAACTTGCAGATGAACACATCAATGATTTTCAATTCGGGTTCGTCCATCCCGCCGTAAAGATGGTTCAGAAACATTTCCTTGGTCAATGTCGTGCCTTTGCGCAGGCTCAGCAATTCCAGCATCTGGTATTCCTTGCCTGTCAGATGCACGGCAATCCCGCCGACTTCGACGGTTTTTGCGTCAAGGTTGACCGCAATACTGCCGGTTTTGATCACGGATTGGGCGTGGCCTTTGGACCGACGGATAATGGCATGGATCCGCGCGACCAGTTCTTCACGGTGAAAGGGTTTCGTCAGATAATCATCCGCGCCAAAACCAAAGCCTTTCAATTTGCTGTCCGTATCGTCGTCGCCGGACAGGATCAGGATGGGCGTATCGATGCGCGCCAGCCGCAACTGGCGCAAAACCTCGTGTCCGGTCATGTCGGGAAGATTGATATCAAGCAAAATGAGGTCGTAATCATAAAGCTTTGCCAGATCGATGCCTTCTTCGCCCATATCGGTGGCATAGACGTTCAGATTGGCATGGCTCAACATCAACTCGATGCTCTTGGATGTGGTGGGATCATCTTCAACCAACAGTATACGCATCGGGCTTCTCCGTTTCCTAATGTCGAGGCCAATGTGGGCTTGAAATGTTAACTCTCCGTTACCGGTCCAAAGGATTTCGTCTAGTCACCCTTAAGTTGTCTATACCGTTGTATGGCCGTTGTTTTCAAGGCTTCTGTGCCGAATGCCGCAAGCGCTTTTTCCCATTCGGTGAATTCGTCATCGGACAGCGCATACATCTCCAATGCTGTTGCCCTTGTAATCAGACCATGGGCCACGGCACTGACCACGGCGGCCTTGCGGGACGCAACCCAGCGGTGCGTTTTGGCCGGGGGAAGATCGGCGCGGGTCATCACGGTCCCATCCGTCAGCGTGACAGATCGCGGACCGTCGATCTTTTTCAAGTACATCTCTCACCTCGTGGCGGCATCCCTTGGCGATTGGTCGCCCAAATCCTTTAAGGACTGGTAAGCCGGGGGTCTTGCGTATATCGGGCATTTTCCGACAGATTGACTCAAACCCGGTCCAAAGGTGCGTAATGTCCCTCGATCAGCCGCTGAACTCTCTTGGTTTTGCCAAACCGCCGTCCCAGACCCGCGTCGTCGTCGCCATGTCCGGCGGCGTGGACAGTTCGGTGGTCGCCGCCCAACTGGCCGAAGAAGGCTATGACGTGGTCGGCGTGACGCTGCAGCTGTATGATCATGGTGCGGCCTTGGCCAAAAAGGGGGCCTGCTGCGCCGGGCGCGACATTCAGGATGCGGCGCGGGTCGCTGAAACGATGGGCTTTCCGCACTATGTGCTGGATTACGAAAACACCTTCCGCGAAGCCGTGATCGACGAATTCGCCGACAGCTATCTGGCGGGGGCAACCCCGGTGCCCTGCATCCGCTGCAACGAGCGTGTCAAATTCAAGGACCTGCTGGCCACGGCCCGCGATCTGGATGCGGATTGCATGGCGACGGGGCATTATATCCAGCGCAAGATGGGTGCCGCCGGTGCCGAACTGCATGCGGCCACCGATGCCGCCCGCGATCAAAGCTATTTCCTGTTTTCGACCACCAATGCCCAGCTTGATTATCTGCGGTTTCCCTTGGGTCATCTGGCCAGCAAGGCAGAAACCCGCGCCTTGGCCAGCCGCTATGGTCTGTCGGTGGCGGACAAGCCCGACAGTCAGGACATCTGCTTTGTGCCCAACGGCAACTATGCCGCGGTCATCGAAAAACTGCGTCCCGGTGCCGGTGCCCCGGGTGACATCGTTGATACCGCGGGTCGCGTGCTGGGCCAGCATCGCGGGTTGATCCACTATACCATCGGGCAGAGGCGGGGCCTTGGGATCGGCGGGTTGGAAGACCCATTGTATGTCGTGCGGCTGGATGTGGCCACCCGGCAGGTTGTCGTCGGGCCAAAGGCGCTGCTGGCCACCCGGCGCGTGCCGTTGCGCGAAATCAACTGGCTGGGCGACGGCGGCTTTCTGGCCGGCGGCCCGCGCGAGATCGCGGTCAAGGTCCGGTCGACGAAACCGCCGACCGATGCGATCCTGCGCCCGCTGTCGGACACCACGGCAGAGGTCGAATTACTGGTGGCCGAAGAAGGCGTCAGCCCCGGACAGGCCTGTGTTTTCTATGATCCCGACAGTACCCGCGTGCTGGGCGGCGGCTGGATCTGGCGCGGTCAATGACGCCGCACGATCCGCCCTGCCGGTGCGCGCGGCCATAATCCTGTGGCAGATCAAGGCGACACAGCTTAGGCATAGGCATGATTTACACCTCTCCGACTGACTGGCTTCATTCGCGGCAAAAACGGGTCCTGTTTTTCGGGATGTCCGGCCTTGGGAAAACCCATGTGGCCAGCCTGCTGCGGCGCACGGGTGACTGGTTCCACTACTCTGTCGATTACCGCATCGGCACCCGCTATATGGGAGAGTTGATCGCGGACAACGCCAAATCAGAAGCGATGAAAGTGCCGTTCCTGCGCGATCTGTTGTTGTCGGACAGCATCTACATCGGGTCCAATATCACCTTTGACAACCTGAACCCCGTGTCCACCTATCTGGGCAAGCCCGGTGCCGCCGGCAAAGGCGGACTTGGCTTTGCCGAATACACGCGGCGGCAGGACCAGTTCCGCCGGGCAGAGGTGTCGGCCTTGCTGGATACAGGGCATTTCATCGACCGGGCTGCGGCGCTTTATGGCTATCCGCATTTTGTCTGTGATACGGGCGGTTCGATCTGCGAATGGGTTGATCCCGATGATCCCTGCGATCCCGTAATGACCCATCTGGCTGCGCGCAGCCTGATGATCTGGATCGAAGGCAGCGACGCGCATACGGCCGAACTTGTGCGGCGTTTCGATGCGGCCCCCAAACCGATGTCCTATCAGCCCGGTTTCCTGCTGGAGGCCTGGACCAGTTATCTGGCGGACCACGACTGCACCGAAGGCGACGTGGACCCCGACGCCTTCATCCGCTGGACCTATGCCCGCGCGCTGGCCCACCGCCAGCCCCGGTACCGCGCCATGGCCGACCGCTGGGGCCTGACCATCCCCGCCAGTGAGATCGGCGCGATCCGCACGGCCGCGGATTTCGACACGCTGGTGGCTGCGGCACTGACCCGGGTTGCGATGCGGCCGTAAAACGCCTAACTGACGGTCCCCATCCACAGGAATACTGCCATGCCGATCAAACTGCCTGCTTCCCTGCCCGCCTATGACGTGCTGTCGCGCGAAGGCGTCATGGTGATGGCAGAGGATGCAGCCGACCGGCAGGATATCCGCCCGCTGAGGATCGCCCTGCTGAATCTGATGCCGAAAAAGATCCAGACAGAGAACCAGTTTGCCCGGCTGATCGGCGCGACCCCGCTGCAGATCGAACTGTCCCTGATCCGCATGTCCGAACACCAGACCCGCAACACGGCCGCCGCCCACATGGAGGAATTCTACCGTCCGTTCTCGGATGTCGCAGCCACGGGGGAAAAGTTCGACGGACTGATCATCACCGGCGCGCCCATCGAACATCTGCCCTTTGGCGATGTGACCTATTGGGACGAATTGCAGCAGGTGTTCGTCTGGACCCAGACCCATGTGCAATCGACCTTTGGCGTGTGCTGGGGCGGCATGGCGATGATCAACCATTTCCACGGCGTCAAGAAATATGATCTTGAAAACAAGGCGTTCGGATGCTTTCGTCATGTTGTGTCTGAACCGTCGTCGCCTTATCTGCGCGGGTTTTCCGACGATATCGTGGTCCCCGTCAGCCGCTGGACAGAGGTGCGGCAGGCGGACATCGACGCGACGCCCGGCCTGACCACGCTGATTTCGGGAACCGTGTCCGGTCCCTGTCTGGTCGAAGACCCCGCACACCGCGCGCTTTATGTGTTCAATCATTTTGAATACGACAGCACATCGCTGAAACAGGAATACGACCGCGATGTCGCCGCGGGCGTGCCGATCAATGTCCCGATGAATTATTACCCCGATGACGATCCCTTGATGACCCCCCAAAACCGCTGGAGGAGTCATGCGCATCTTCTATATGGCAACTGGATCAACGAGATCTACCAGTCAACGAAGTATGATTTGAATGAAATTGGCACCTAAGGTCATGTTGTGGGTCGCGCTGATCTTGGGTGCTGCGGCCGTGCTGACGGGCTGC
>JBBREW010000285.1:0-4226 GCA_038225335.1 Rhodobacterales bacterium | reverse complement strand
GGCGTATGGGTGCCCCAGACGATGCCCTGATGCAGATCGGTGATCCGCAGCCCGTCGTTCTGGGCATAGAACTGGAACAGGATCTGATCCATGCTTTTGGTCATGTGATAGACCGATCCGGGCTTGGTCGGATACAGGATTTCCTGATCGGCCATGCGTCCGTCCAGCGTTTTCACCTGCACGTCCAGATAGCCTTCGGGGATGGCGGCACCCACGCTGGAATAGCCGTAGACCCCCATCGTGCCCAGATGGATGATATGGGCATCAATGTCGGTTTCCACCAAGGCGGCCAGCAGGTTGTGCGTCACGTTGATGTTGTTGTTGACGGTATATACCTTGTGACGGTCGGTTTTCATGGAATAGGGCGCGGCCCGTTGTTCGGCAAAGTGAATGACGACATCGGGTTTGTGCGCGGCCATCCAGGATTTCAGCCGTTCGTATTCGGTCGCCAGATCCAGCAGGTGGAAATGCAGACGCCGCCCGGTCAGGTCGTGCCAGATGCGGCAGCGTTCCTGAATGGAATCCATCGGTGTCAGCGATTGCACGCCCAGTTCCGCGTCGATCCAGCGGCGCGACAGATTGTCGATCACATGCACATCATGGCCTTGATCGGACAGGTGCAGGGTGGTGGGCCAGCCGACGAAGCCATCGCCGCCCAAGACTGCAATCTTCATTTGCACAACTCCTTGCTTGCACCGCGGATCATGGCCGCCTTTCACGACACTCCTATGACGTGCCAACGGTCCCGCTGCCAGAGGGTTCAGCCCGCGCGGGCGGAAAATTGCTACAGTCGCGGTCCTGCGCCGCATCTGCGTGCATGGCGCAGCGGGCCCCGCGGCGGGCAGGCGTGCACCCGGCCAGCCGCGGGTGGCTGCGGTGTCAGTGGCGGTTGCTGCGGCGGCCACGGCCCAGCAGAAATCCTGCCGCCAAAGCCAGCACAGGCAGGCCGATAAAGACAGCCTGACGCGTCAGATCGGCATCGACGACAATGCCTGTGTCGCTCGCCTCGTCGCCATAGGACCCTGCGGCGGTGGGGGCGTGATCCACCGGATCGAACAGATTGCCGCGGTTGGTGCCCGGGTCGGGCGTGTCGGATTGCTGCACATCGACGCCGTCCTTGGCCAGCCGCCGGTCAAGGTAATCTGGCGCCACGACCTGCCCGAAGACCAGTTGCAGCACCGACCGTCCGACGAACAGTTCACGCGCGCCGGTGTCGATCGCTTTCAGGATCGCGCGGGCTGCCACCTCTGGTGCAAAGATCGGCGGGGCGGGCTGCGGTTTATGCGCCAGACGCGAACGCGCCCAGTCGAATTGCGGGGTGTTGATCGCGGGCAGTTGCACCAACGACAGCGACACCTTCGACCCCGCGCGGATCAGTTCCGACCGCACAGAGGATGTGAACCCGTTGATCGCATGCTTTGCCGCGCAATAGGCCGACTGCATGGGCACCGACCGATAGGCAAGGCCCGATCCGACATTCACGATGCTACCCCGCGTCATATGCTGCAACGCCGCACGGGTGCCGTTGACCTGCCCCAGAAACGTGGTGCGCACGATCCGGTCGAATTCATCCGCGTCCATGTCCATGAAGGCGGAAAAGCTGGTGGCCATCGCGCAATTGACCCAGACCGTCGGGACGCCCTGACGCGCCACGATATGATTGACCGCCTGTTCCAGCGCGCGGGCATCGCCCGCATCCGCAACGGCGGTCACGATGCCGGGTGTCAGTTCCATGTCGGCCAGTCGGTTGCGCCCGCGCGCGATGACGCCAACGCGGTAACCATGGTGCAGCAGGGCATCGACGACAGCCCGGCCGACACCGGCGCTGCCACCGATGATGATGGCGGTCTTTGGGGAATGATCTTGCATGATATGCTCCTTTGCGGGCTAACGCGCCGGGGCGGGATATTGTTCAGGTGCGGGGTGCGGGGCCAGTCGATCCGCGTTCGACGATGCGGCAGGCCAGTTCGATCCGCCGCGCGGGCAAGTCCGGACTGCTATAGGCTTCGCGCAGCAGATCGACGGCCAACCGGCCAATCGCCTGCATCGGGATTTCAACAGCCGAGAGGGGCGGGCTTTGCAGATCGCATTGCGGCAATCCGTCGAACCCCATGACGCTGACCTGTCCCGGCACGTCGATGCCCGCCTGCGCCAGCGCCATCAACGCGCCGACGGCCAGACTGTCGCCCGCCGCCAGAACGGCGGTGAAATCGCGCGGTCCCTGCGCCAGCCGTCGCGTCACGGCGGCGGCTGCGACCTCTGGCAGCCAATCTGCCACCTCCAGCACCAACGATGGGTCGGGATGCAGGCCTTCGGCGGTTAGGCGGTCGGCCCAGCCTTCGCGGCGGCGCGCGATGGTGCGGCGACCGGGGCGGGTCAGGAACAGGATGCGCCGGTGCCCCAGTTGCAGCAACAGGTCCGTGGCCCGCGCCGCAGCGGTGCGGTTGCAAGGGGCGACCGACGACAGGCGCATCATCGGATCATCCGCATTCACAAGGATCACCGGCCGGTCAAGGGCGGCGGCTGCGGCGATGGCTGTGTCATCCTCTGGCGACAGCAGCAGATAGCCTGCCGCCGTCTTGTCCGCAGCAAAGGTCGCCCCCAGCGGCACCGTGGCCGTGCGTGTTTCGAGGGTCATGCCAAGGCTGGCGGCCCGGTCGCGCATCCCGTCCAGCACATGCAGCGTGAACTGGCTGCGCCCGTAATCCACCATGGCAGCCTGACTTGCGACAAGGATCGCCGTCTGTCCCGCCACCGACGATGGCATGGCATAGCCCAGCGTGACCGCCGCCGCACGCACCCGGTCGCGCAGATCGGGGCGCACACCGGGGCGGTCCGCCAAAACGCGGCTGACCGTGGCGATCGACACGCCACAGCGTGTGGCAAGATCCTCCATCCTGATCCGTCTGCGGTCCATGGTGTTCATCCTGTGTTACCTTGCGCCCCACGCTGCAAAAAACTTTCACGTTGTGCAAATGATTTTCCGTTGGCATCGTTGAAAAAGGTGGAGGCCTTCATGCACGACACAACGACGTTAACCCGCGCGCTGGCGCGTCTGGTGGATGGTCTGACCACGCTGCGCGATGACGGGCGGTTCGATGAACCCAACCTTGATGGCACGGCGGGGGATTATATCAGTTTTCAGGCGTGGGAATGGCCGCAGGGTGTCGGGCTTTATGGCCTTGCGCGGCGTTGGCTGGATACCGGTGATGACGATCTGCGCCTTGTGCTGGAATACTGGTTCGCGCGGCACGCCGATGCGGGTCTGCCTGCGCTGAATGTGAACACGACGGCCCCGATGCTGGCTTTGTCCCTGCTGTGGGACAAGACCCGCGACCCGCGCTGGACGCCTCTTCTGGACGACTGGGCCGACCGCGTCATGACCGCAGCACCCCGCACCCCCGAAGGCGGGTTCCAGCACGATGTGTCCGACCGCATCAACGACGGCGAATTGTGGGACGACACGCTGTTCATGGTCGCGCTGTTTCTGGCGTCCTACGGGCAGGCATCCGGACGCAGAGAGTTGGTCGACGCGGCCCAGCACCAGTTTCTGGTGCATGCCCGCTATCTGGCCGATCCCGAAACCGGGTTGTGGTTTCATGGGTGGAGCTTTGCGCGCCGCGACAACTTTGCCCGTGCGCGCTGGGCGCGGGGCAATGCGTGGATCACGGCCGGTCTGGCCGATCTTCCGGACCTGTGCCGCCTTGATCCCAGCGTGGACCGGTTTCTGGACGGGGTGCTGGGTGCGCAGATCGACGCGCTGTTGCCGCTGCAGGCGCCGAACGGCGCGTGGCATACCCTGCTGGACGATCCCACCTCCTATCCCGAAACCTCTGCCACCGCGGGTATCGCTTACGGCCTGATGAAGGCGGCGCGGATGGGCCGTGCCAGCCCTGCGGCAGGGGCCGCAGGCGCGCGCGGCGTGGATTATGTGCTGGGCCAGATCGGTCCTGACGGCGTGGTGGGCGGCGTGTCCTATGGCACCCGCATGGGCCACGATCTGCAATTTTATCGCGATATTCCGGTGCAGCCGACGGCTTATGGTCAGTCGCTGGCCATCCTGTGCCTGTCAGAGGCATTGAACAGACCAGACCCAAAGGCAGTTACCGCATGATCACCTGGACCACCCGCTATGGCGCGGCCCCTGCGGCCATCGACACGATGGGAACGGACGCCCTGCGCGCCGAATTCCTGATCCCGCAACAGTTCGCGCCGGGCGAAGGGCG
>JBBREW010000284.1:0-4247 GCA_038225335.1 Rhodobacterales bacterium | reverse complement strand
TTGGCAAATCCACCACGCTGGGGGTCATCGTCACGCTGATGGCGGTCGTGGCCTCTACCCCCTACATCGCGCTGCAGCTGCAATCCGTGACCCTGTCGTTTCAGGTCTTTGCCCGCGCGGGGGGGCAGGACTGGGGGGCCGCCGACATCAACCGCGCCGCCGTCTGGATCGCCATCGGGCTGGGCTTTTTCACCATCCTGTTCGGCACCCGCAATCTGGACGCAAACGAGCGGCACCACGGCGTCGTCATCGCCATCGCAGTCGAGGCGGTGGTCAAGCTGGTGGCCCTTCTGGCGGTCGGCGTGGTTGTGGTCTGGGGGCTCTCGGACGGGCCGGGCGCGGTGCTGTCCGAAATAGAGGCGTCACCGATCAGCGACTGGAATCAATCCGGCGGGCGCTGGGCCGCGCTGATCTTTCTGTCGGCGGCGGCCTTTGTCTGTCTGCCGCGGATGTTTCAGGTCATGGTCGTCGAAAACGCGGACGAGCGGCATCTGCAGACCGCCAGCTGGGCCTTTCCGCTGTATCTGATGCTGATGAGCCTGTTTGTCGTGCCGATCGCGGTCGTGGGTCTGCGCATGATGCCACCGGGGTCAAACCCGGACCTGTTTGTGCTGACCCTGCCCTTGTCCGAAGGGCGGCAGGGACTGGCCATGCTGTCTTTTCTGGGGGGCTTTTCGTCGGCCACCTCGATGGTGATCGTGGAAACCATCGCGCTTGCCACGATGGTGTCCAACCACATCGTCCTGCCACTGTGGATGCGGTCGGGGGCCACACCGGGGGCGGTCATGTCCGGCGACGTGCGCCGTGTCGTCGTCATGGCGCGGCGTCTGTCGATCTGCGGTGTGCTGGCGCTCGGCTATGTCTATTTCCGCCTGTCAGGGGGCGGGGCGTCGCTCGCTGCCATCGGTCTTGTGTCTTTTTCGGGCGTCGTGCAGGTCCTGCCGGCGGTGCTGGGGGGCATCTTCTGGCGGGGTGCGACACGGACCGGCGCGATTCTGGGTCTGACGGCGGGGTTTGCGGTCTGGGTCTGGTGTCTGTTCTTGCCCAGCTTTGGCGCGGATGCGGTGATTTCCGCCACGGTGATGCAGGACGGCCCCTTTGGTCTGGGGGTCCTGCGGCCAGAGGCGCTGTTCGGCATCACCGGTGTCGATCCGGTCCTGCACGGTCTGTTCTGGTCGCTGCTGTTGAATACCGGCCTGTTCTTTCTGGGCTCTGTCCTGTCGTTTCCGGCCCCGCTTGAACGGCTGCAAGGCGCACAGTTCGTCAATGTCTTTGACCGCACGACCGAAGGCCCGGCGTGGTCACGCTCTGCCGCCACGGCAGAGGATCTGCTGATCATGTCGCAGCGCATCCTGGGTGCCGCACAGGCGCAGGCGGTCTTTGCCCGCGCCGCCCTGCGTCAGGGCAAGGCGGACGGGTTGCCCGATGTGACACCCGCCTTTGTCGCCGGACTGGAGCGTGAGTTGTCCGGATCGGTGGGGGCCGCGACCGCCCACGCCATGATCGGACAGTTGACCGAAGGGGCGGCCGTGACGGTGGATGACCTGATTGCGCTGGCAGACGAGACAGCGCAGATCCTTGAATACTCCAACCAGCTCGAGGCGAAATCCGCAGAACAGGACCGCACCGCCAGCGCATTGCGCGACGCCAACGCCAAACTGATGGCGCTGTCGGTGCAAAAGGATGCCTTCCTGTCGCAGATCAGTCACGAATTGCGCACGCCGATGACCTCTATCCGGGCCTTTTCCGATATTTTGCAAGGCGGTGACATCGCCGCCGGTGACGCTAGCCGCATGGCCGGAATCATCAACGCAGAGGCGCTGCGCCTGACCCGCCTGCTGGACGATCTGCTGGATCTTGCGGTGCTGGAAAACGGACAGGTCACGCTGCATCTGCAATCGGGGGGCCTGTCCGCCTTGCTGGACCGGGCGATTTCCGCTGCGGGCGTGCAGGCCGACCGTCTGCAGATCTTCCGCGATCCTGCGGAGCAGGGCCTGCACCTGCAGACCGATCTGGACCGGCTGTGTCAGGTTTTCATCAACCTGATCGCCAATGCGGCCAAATACTGCGATGCGCCGCAGCCTGCGCTGCGCATTGCGACATCGGTGATCGACGGGGCGCAGGTGGTTGATTTCATCGACAACGGACGCGGGATCGCGGATTCTGACCGGGCTGTGATCTTTGAGAAATTTTCGCGTCTGGGCGATTCGTCGCGGGCCGGGGGCGCGGGTCTGGGCCTTGCCATCTGCCGCGAAATCATGACCCGGCTGGGTGGCGATATCGCCTATGTACCAACGACGGGCGGTGCTGTGTTCCGCGTGACCCTGCCGGAACCTGCGGCGGCCTTGGGTCGTGGGGCGTCCACCGCGCCCGACGGGGGGCCGGACGGGGGGCCGGACGCTGGCACATTGGACCCGCCCGCACCGCTGCATCGCCGCGTCTTAGGATCGTTGTAACCAAATTGCGCGACATGATGGGGGGTCCGGGCGGTGCCCCGGCCATCATGAAAGAGGATGACCATGACACTGGGGACCGGAACCGGCGTGCTGCACCGCATGACACGGCGACAGCAGCCCGACGCCCCCGATGTGCCGCTGACCGCGTCGCGCGCGGTGCGGCTGGCGGTGGCACGGGCCGCACAGGTCAGCGCTGGTCTGGTGGTCACCGTGGGCAGCGTGGGCGAACAGGCGCTGTCGCTCGATGTGCTGCTGGCCGAATTGGGGGATCATCTGCTGCTCATCTCGCTGACGCGGGATGGATCCGTGGTGGGGGTGCTCGCCTGCGACGCGGGGCTGGTTGCCGCCACGATCGAAGTCATGACGACAGGCCGGGTCAGTGCAGCCCCGCCTGACATCCGCCCCGTGACCCGCACCGAAGGCACGCTGGCCATGCCGTTGTTGCGGCAGGTACTGGACGAGCTGGAGGAGACGACAGTGCGCACGGCGCTGGATGGCTGGACACAGAACACCGGGCTTGGCACGCGATTCGATTCGGTGCGTGCGGTCGGGTTTGCGTTGCCGGATCAGACATACCGGCTGATCCGGCTTCTCCTTGATTGCGGGGCTGCGGACCGGCAGGGCGAATTGCTGATCGCCTTGCCGCTGCAACCCTCGGCGCTTGGACATTCGGCCACGCCCCCGACACGGCGGGCAACCCCGGCCGACTGGCACAGCCAGTTTCAGGCGGCGGTCATGGCCGCACCGGCGCGACTGGATGCGGTGCTGCACCGCATGAAACTGCCGCTTGCGACGCTGACCGACCTGAAGGTGGGACAATGCCTGCCGCTGCTGGGCTGCACCGTTGGCATGGTGCGGCTGGAAGACGTGGGCGGCCGCACCGTGGCGCGGGGGCGGCTGGGCCAGATCGCAGGCCAGATCGCCGTGCGCGTCCAGAACGCAGAGGTTATTCCCATGACGGACATGGCCGATACAATGCGGCCAGACGACACCGACACGCCGCGAAGGGTCAAGACGCGGGCCACCGACATGTCCGATACAGAAATCGACATGACCCCGCTGGACATCCTGACAGATGCATCCTGATGTGCTGTTTCAACGGGGTGGGGCAACGAAAAGTGGCGCGCCCCGGCCTCTGCGGCGCAAAGGGCGTGCGGATCGGAGGATCGTATGACCGCCTGCGCCGACCGGAGGCGCCGGTTGATTGCCATCAGACTCTCAGAAAATCAGACTCTCAGCCGATCAGCGGCGGCGGTGTTTGCCGGTCCAAGTCACCAGCGATCACACGACGCCACAGTGGTCCGCGCTCTGGTCGGCGGCGCTCCGCCCCTCGCAGCCTGTCAGGCCAGCTGATCCAACTGGCCACGCAGGCCCGACAGATCATAGCCCGCATCGGCGGCGGTTGCGATGATGGCATCGGTGTCCTGCGCGCCCGCCTGTCCCAGCGCCCAGACGATGGTGGACCGGGTGCCAGAGGCACAATAAGCCAGCGTCTTGCCCTCTGCCGTGGCGGCGGACTGGTCTGCGACCATCGTCATGTTCAGACCCTGATGGGTCACCGGGTTGTCGACAAAGGTCAGACCCTCTGCCTCTATCGCGGTGCGCATGGCCGCGGCCTGATGGCTGGGCGGCACTTCGGCATCGGGGCGATTGCAGATGACAGTGACAAAGCCAGCCGCCTTGATCGCGGCCGCATCGGCGGGATCGATCTGGGGGCTGACCGCATAGGCGGGTGTGACGTTGCGTATATCCATGCCGCAGGATTAGCCCGGCTGCGGCGCTGCGTCCAGT
>JBBREW010000283.1:0-4249 GCA_038225335.1 Rhodobacterales bacterium | reverse complement strand
AATGTTGATCTGGCCGCGTCCGTCCGGGGCCAGTTGCATCATGTCTAGCAAATCCAGTGCGGGTTCACCGAACAGCGCCGCCCCACCCTGATTTTCCAGCACCAGCAACTGCCGCTGGATGGCCCCCACCGATGCGGCCGCGACATTGCCGAACGTCAGCGAAAGCTCTTTGGCGTTCTGGCCGACCCAGACCAGCAGCGCCTGCAGATCCTTCAGGTCCAGCAAGGGCAGCCCCTGATCGTCAGCAACCCGGAACGCCACGTTCAGCACCCCTTCCTGCACCGCCGTCAGGTTCAGCAGCCGCGACAGCAACAAGGGCCCCATTTCGGCGACGGTGGCGCGGATCGGATGGCCTTGCCGTCCCAGCAGATCCCAGAAGGTGACGGGAAAGGCGGTATATTGCAGATCAAGCCCGATGGTCGCCGCCCGCCCCATGAAGGCGTCGTGCAGTTTGCCCTGTGGCGATCCGGCCAGCGCCAGCCCGGACAGATCACCCTTCACATCCGACAGGAACACAGGCACCCCTGCGGCGGAAAATCCTTCGGCAAGGATCTGCAGCGTCACGGTCTTGCCGGTTCCGGTTGCACCGGCGATCAGGCCATGCCGGTTCGCCTTGTCCAGCAACAGCACCTGCGGTTCCGCATGATCGACGCCACCGCCACCGATAAAGATGTGATCTGCCATTCGTTTTCCTTCAGATTGTCGGGTGCCCCGGATTCTTGCGTCAAAATACATCCTTAACCCAATCGTGCCACAACATTCAGGCCCGGTGCTCCACTGTCCCCCGGGGCGCTGGGCAGCGTCCTTGCTTTCAGACTGACCGCGCCCCCGGGCGCGGTTTTTTTGTCCGCAAAGCACATTGACGCTGCGGTCCACATACCCTAGCGTCTGCTCAATTCGTCGGCAAAGTCCGACAGGGAGCAACGGGAAAAGGGTTCTTTCGGGAACCCTTTTTCTTTGTCCCATCCCCCGGTCATCACGGATTTTTGCCGCTGACAGCGACAGAGCGTCATGCTAGTCCCGCTTTCAGACCCTCTAGTGGAGAGATCCGATGTTTTATCCCGTAAAGTCGCTGTTGGTTGGCTTGTTGCTGACGTCCGCGCCACTGGCTGTCATGGCCCAGACCGCTGACACCCCTGCCGCCGATGCGCCCGCAACGGACGCCCCCGCACCCGATGCCCCCTCACCGGATGCACCAGTCGTCACCACGCCAGAACCAACCGCACCCGATGCACCCGCACCCGATGCCCCGGCAACCGACGCACCCGCAACTGATGCCCCGGCAACCGGTGACGCGGTGGCAGACGGCGCAGTGGCAGACGGCGCGCGTCAGGTCGGTCAGCCTTACGTGCGTGAAGAATTCGGCGCATGGTCGCTGCGCTGCCTGCAGGCCGACGCAGGCGAGGCAGACCCTTGCCAGCTGTATCAGCTGTTGTCCGACGCGGACGGCAATGCCGTGGCAGAGGTCAGCACATTCCCGCTGCCCGCAGGCAACGAGGCTGCTGCCGGTGCGACCATCGTCGTGCCACTGGAAACGCTGTTGACCCAGCAGCTGCGCCTGACAATCGACAGCGGCGCGCCCAAGGTCTATCCCTTTACCTTCTGCAATGCCGCAGGCTGTCTGGCCCGCGTCGGTTTCACCGCCGAAGAAGTCAACCAGTTCAAGCGCGGCAATCAGGCAACCTTGCGCATGGTCCCCGCCGCCGCCCCCGATCAAGAGGTTGTGCTGACCATGTCGCTGTCCGGGTTCACCGCCGGTTTCGACAGTGTGAACCAGCAGTAACCCGCACCCCGGTCTGATTGCGGCAGGGCCGTCCCTTTTGCTAGGGGCGGCCCTGTTTGCGTCTGATGGTCAGGCTGTGCTGTGTCAGGCGCGGCGCAGGGCCAGCACCGCGTTCAAGCCGCCAAAGGCAAAGGCGTTGGACAAGGCCACATCCACCGCCACCTGCCGCGCGACATTGGGCACGACATCAAGGTCGCAATCGGGGTCCGCCACCCGGTGATTGATCGTGGGCGCCACCACACCGTCGCGCAGCGCCATGATGCAGGCCAACAGCTCTACCGCCCCGGTGGCACCGATCAGATGGCCGTGCATGGCCTTTGTCGATGACACCAGCAGGCGGTCGGCATGGGGGCCGAACACCGCGCGGATGGCTGTGCATTCGGTCCGGTCGTTCAGCGCCGTGCCGGTGCCGTGCGCGTTGATGTATCCCACCGCATCCGGCGCAATCCCTGCATCCGTGACGGCACCGCGCATGGCGCGGGCCGCCCCTTCGGCAGAGGGGGCGACGATATCGGCAGCATCCGACGACATGGCAAAGCCCGCCACCTCGCACAGGATCTGCGCACCGCGGGCAATGGCGTGGTCGCGCGCCTCGAACACGAAAACGCCCGCACCTTCGCCTTGCACCATCCCGTTGCGGTCGGCTGAAAACGGGCGGCAGCCGTCGCGGGACATGACGCGCAGACCCTCCCAGGCCTTGATTCCACCGAAACACAACATCGCCTCTGACCCGCCAGTCAGGATCACCTCGGCCTGTCCGGCGCGGATCGTGGCCAGCGCCTGTCCCATCGCGTGATTGGACGACGCACAGGCGGTCGAGACGGTAAAGACCGGCCCGCGCAGGTTATGAGCAATCGACACCTGACTGGCGGCGGCATTGCTCATCAGGCGCGGCACGACAAAGGGGTGCACGCGGTTCTTGCCCTCGGCATAAACCGCGCGGTAATTGTCATCCAGCGTCGTCAACCCACCCGCAGAGGTGCCAAGGATCACGCCTGCCCGGTCCGCCGCAGCCCCGGTCAGCGTCAGCCCGCTGGCCACCATCGCCTGCCGCGCCGCAATCAGGGCAAACTGGGTGAACCGGTCAAACAGCGTCAGATCGGCGCGGGTGAAATGCGCATCAGGGTCATAGGACTGCACCTGCGCGCCGATCGTGATCTGCAACCGGTCCAGATCGGGGATGTCCAGCGTCCCGATCGCGCAGACCCCCGCCCGCATGGCCGCCAGCGTCGATGGCACATCGTGTCCCAGCGGATTGATCGTGCCTGCCCCGGTGATGACGACCCGCCGCACCGGCGTCAGGCCTGCTCTTTCAACAGGCTGCGCACCGCCGCGACGATGGCGCGCACCGAAGAGATGTCGAAATCACTGTGGGTCTGGTCGTTGGCGTTGAACGGCACGGTGATGTCAAAGGCCTCTTCTATCGCGAAAATACATTCGACCAACCCCATGCTGTCGATCCCAAGGCTGTCCAGCGTGTCGTCCAGCGTCACGTCTGACACTTCCAGCAGGGCCTGATCGGCCAGAATGGCAATGACCTTGTCCTGCACTGTCATGGGGGCGGCTCCTCGTTCTGGCGATGCCTGCGATTTAATCGCTCTGACCCTCTTTGGGAACCCGTTTCTGCAATGCGGCGATATCCTTCAGCATTTGTGGCAGGCGGCGCAAACCCTTCTCCCGGGCCCGGTAGGCCGGCATGTCCAGCGCGGGCTGCCCCATGATGAAATGCCCGTCCTTCACGCTGACATAAAGCCCGGTCGCGGCCGCCATCACCACGTCGTTGCCGACGGTGATATGATCCTTTGTGCCGGCGCGGCCCCCCATTACGACCCGGTCGCCCAGCACACCTGACCCTGCCATCGCGGCCTGACCGCACAGCACGCAATCCTCGCCGATGATGCAGTTGTGGCCGACCATCACGGTGTTGTCGATCTTGGTGCCACGGCCGACGCGGGTTGGCCGGATCGTGCCTGCGTCGATGCAGGAATTGGCCCCCACTTCGACATCGTCGCCCAGGATCACACCGCCCAGAGAGTGGATGCGGTGGCGCTTGCCGTCGGCGGGCGGTGTCAGGGGTTCACGGCCCATCGTCTGATAGGCCCGTTCTTCGTTCGACAGATCGCGGGTGACATAGGAAAATCCGTCTGCACCGATCACGGCATTGGGTTGCAGGATGACCCGGTGCCCGAAATGGCAGTTCCGCCCCACCCTTGCACCCGCGTTCAGCCAGACATCATCCCCCAGCGTGCAGCCGGGACCGATGCTGACGTGCGACTCGATCCGCACGCGCGCGCCGATGGTGACACCATCACCCACGACCACAAAGGGTCCGATGCTGGCGTCAGCACCAATGCGGGCACTGGCGGGAATGACGGCTGTCGGATGAATGCCGGTAGGAGCGGGGGCCGGATCAAAGGCCTGCGTCAGCGCAGCCATGGCCAGCCGCGCCCGCGGCACGGTGATCGC
>JBBREW010000282.1:0-4252 GCA_038225335.1 Rhodobacterales bacterium | reverse complement strand
CGCGGGGTCCGGGTCCCGGTCCCCGCGCTTGCGGGCATGGCGGTGGCGCTGACCGGGCTGGTGGTGCTGTTGTGGCCCGCGGGCCAGTTACAGGTGGACGGGGCGGGGGCCGCGGCGATGATGGCGGCAGGGGGGGCATGGGCCGCCTATTCCCTGCTGGGTCAGGCAAAGGGCGACGCCACATCCGACACGGCCTTCAACTTCCTGCTGTGCCTGCCGATCATGGTCGGTGCCCTGTCAGTCTCTGTTGCGATGTCCGGCAGCATCGGCCCTCTGCCTCTGTCCGGTGTGCTGGTCGCTGTGTCGGCGGGGGCCGTGACATCGGGGCTGGGCTATGCCCTGTGGTATGCCCTGCTGCCGCATCTCAGCGTGACGACAGCGGCGCTGGCGCAGCTGAGCGTTCCGGTCATTGCTGTGGCCTTGGGGATTGTCGTGCTGGGCGAACCCCTGACCGTCCGGGTCGCGGTGGCATCGGCGCTTGTGCTGGGGGGAATCGGTCTGTCGCAACGGCCCGTGCCCGCCACCGCTCAGCGCAAGATCGGTTCCAGCGGATCATAGGTGATGGCACCCGGGTCCTGCCATGCGATTGCGGCCAGCGTGTCGGGTTTCAGGCGCAGCCCCGGCAGATCGGCGCGGCTGACCCAGACGCGGTGGGACACGATCCCCTCCGGGTCGGTCCACCCGGCATCAATCGCCGCGTCAGTCACGGTGCAGCGGAAATAGATGTCAATCTGGTGCATGTCCCGACAGGGATCGTGAAATTCGTTCACCAGACAGACGGCACCCACGGCGATGCGCAATCCCGTCTCCTCCCAGACCTCGCGGTGCAGGTTGTCGGGCAGGCTGCTGTGCGCCACGACCCCGCCGCCCGGCGCGCACCACAGGTCGGTCCGCCCGGCATAGGCGTTCACGATCAGCAACCGGTCCTGATGCAGGATCACGGCACGCACGGCAATCCGGGGTGGTTTGTTCATGAAGCGACCCTGACCCGTGACGTGATGTTGCGCAAGTCTGTGCGGTTTTGGGGTTGGTAACCGCGCATCGGATGTTACATGCCCCCCCATGCGCCACCTTGTCATCATCGTCTTTTGCCTGCTGTCCGCCTGCGCCCGACCCGGTCCGGTGGTGGCGCAACCCGAAAAGGACTGCGTGATCCTGCTGCACGGCCTTGCGCGGTCCGAAATCAGTCTGGCCCCCTTGGCCAGCTATCTAACGGATCGCGGATACTTTGTCGTCAACCGCGGCTATCCATCGACAGAGGCGCGGATTCAGACCCTCGTGGCGGAAACGGTGCCGCAGGACGTGGCCCTGTGCGGCGACCGCCGCGTCAATTTTGTGACCCATTCCATGGGGGGCATCCTTGTGCGGGCGTGGCTGGCACAGGCGCGGCCCGACCGGATGGGGCGCGTTGTCATGCTGGCCCCCCCAAACGAAGGGTCCGATCTGGTTGATGTCTTTGGCACGTGGGACCCGTTCCGCTGGATCAATGGCCCCGCCGGGATGCAGCTTGGCACCGATCCCGACAGCTTTCCCAACGCCCTGCCGGGGGCAGAGGATTACGAACTGGGCATCATCGCCGGGTCGCGCAGCCTGAACCCGCTGTATTCCACGGTGATCGACGGCGGTGACGACGGCAAGGTCAGCGTGGCAAGCACCAAGCTTGACGGGATGCGCGACCATATCGTGCTGCCCGTCACGCACACCTTCATGATGAACAATCCGCTGGTGATGGCGCAGGTGGCGGCTTTTCTGGAAAACGGGATGTTCGACCGCAGGCTCAGCCTGAAGTCCGTCATCTTTGGCGGCAATTGACGGCAACTGTCGCCACAGCTGCGCCGTGCCGCCCCCCCAATGCCGCCATCACAAGGCAGCACCGGAGGGGGACTGTCTAATCAGCCTTTAGGCGTTTCGAGGGCGGCGATCCGCGCGGCCAGCGTCGCGTTTTCTTCGCGGGCCTTCTGCGCCATCGTGCGGACGGCCTCGAATTCTTCGCGGGTGACGAAATCGCGGTCCGCCAGCCAGCGGTCCATCATGGATTTCATGGCGTTGTTCGCCTCGTCGCGCGCGCCTTGCGCCACGCCCATGGCGTTGGTCATCAGGGCGCTCAGGTCGTCGAAAATCTTGCCTTTGGGTTGCATCCGGTTTCTCCGTTGGGTTGTGGGGCAGGGTCCCCGGTGGTCTGCGTCGTGCAGCGACGTTGATACCGACCATATGGGGTGGCACGGCCCCGCCCGCAAGCGGGGTCCCCTTGGCTGACGCGCTTGGGGTGGTTGACATCACCGGTCCTGCGCCACAGGAATGGCGCCATGCTGGCCGCCATTCCATTTCCCGACATCTCGCCAGAGATTTTCGCGTTCACCCTGTTCGGCGTGACAATCGCCCTGCGCTGGTATGCGCTGTCCTATATCGTGGGCATCGCCATCGGCTACCGGATGATGGTGGCGGTGCTGAAACGCCCGTCCCTGTGGCGCAATGATCCCCCCATCGCCCCCGCCCGGCTGGAAGATTACCTGACCTATATCGTCATCGGCGTGATCGCGGGCGGGCGGCTTGGCTACTGCTTTTTCTATCAGCCGGCATATTACCTTGCCAATCCGCTGGAAATTCCGGCGATCTGGACCGGTGGCATGTCGTTCCACGGCGGGTTCATCGGCGTCGTGCTGGCGGTGATCCTGTTTGCCCGGCGCAACGGCGCGTCCCTGTCCGCGATGGCCGACATGACCGCCCTTGCGGCCACGCCCGCGGTCCTTCTGGTGCGGATCGCCAATTTCGTGAACGGTGAATTGTGGGGCAGGCCGACGGATTTGCCGTGGGGCGTCGTCTTTCCGTCAGAGGCCGCACAGGACTGCGCAGGCGTGATCGGCCTCTGCGCCCGCCACCCCAGCCAACTCTACGAGGCAGCACTCGAAGGTGCGCTTTTGGGTGCGGTGCTGCTTTATGTCGTGTTCCGACGGCGCGGGCTGGCGTTTCCATGGCGCGTCAGCGGATTGTTCTGCGCCGGATACGCAGCGGCGCGGTTTCTGGTTGAATTCGTGCGCCAACCCGATGCGCAGTTCCAGGGCACCGACAACCCCTTGGGCTGGGCGCTGGATTTTGGCACGTGGGGGCTGACGATGGGTCAAAGCCTGTCGCTGCCGATGTTTGCCTTCGGCCTTGTTCTGATGGCCCAGTCGCGCCGGACATGACCTTGCGCGACAGGCTGCATGACCGGATCGCGGCCACAGGTCCGATGCGATTGTCCGATTACATGGCGGCCTGCCTGCTGGACCCCGATTTCGGCTATTACACCACCCGCGACCCCTTTGGGCAGGCGGGCGATTTCATCACCGCGCCAGAGATCAGCCAGATGTTCGGTGAAATGATCGGGCTGTGTCTGGCGCAGGCCTGGCAGGATCAGGGCGCGCCTGCGCGCTTTGCGCTGGCGGAACTGGGACCGGGGCGCGGCACGCTGATGGCCGACATCCTGCGGGCCACCCGCGGTGTGCCGGGGTTTCACGCCGCAGCCCGCGTCACGCTGGTCGAGGCATCGCCCACCCTGCGACAGGCACAGGCGACACGCCTCCCGGACGCGCAGTGGTGCGACACAGCAGCCGACCTGCCGGACTTGCCGCTGTTTGCTGTGGCCAACGAATTTTTCGACGCCCTGCCGATCCGGCAATTCCAGCGCGCGGGCGACGGCTGGCGCGAAATTGTCGTGAGCCTGCGGGACGGCGCGCTGACGCTGGACCGGACGGATGCCCACCCGCAGGCTGCACTGGCACACAGACTGACCGACACCCGCGACGGCGACATCGTCGAGGTTTGTCCCCTGATGACCCCGATCGCAGGCCAGATCGGCCAGCGCATCGCCCGCAACGGCGGCGCGGCGGTGATCATCGACTATGGCGACTGGACGTCGCTGGGTGATACGTTTCAGGCGATGCATCACCACGCGGTGGCCGATCCGCTGGCCGATCCGGGGCAGGCCGACCTGACCGCCCATGTCGATTTCGCGGCCCTTGCCGCTGCGGTCGCCCCGGCGCGGCATACCCGTCTGACGCCGCAGGGCGTGTTTCTGGAACGCCTCGGGATCACGCAGCGCGCACAGGTCTTGGCCCGGGGCATGGCGGGTGACGCGCTGGAAAACCATGTCGCCGCACATCGCCGCTTGACCCACCCGGCCCAGATGGGCGACCACTTCAAGGTGATGGGGGTCTATCCTGACGGTGCACCCCCGCCTCCGGGATTGATTTCATGACGCTCGACATCATCA
>JBBREW010000281.1:0-4284 GCA_038225335.1 Rhodobacterales bacterium | reverse complement strand
TGTATGTTTGCCTGTGCCATTTCAGGCCAGATAATCGTGCACGATACGTCCATACGGCAGCGAAAGGTCGGCGATGATGTGCTGGCCTTCGATCACCCGGCGCACCGGCAGGTCGGCCACCGGCGCGTTGACATCGGGCACCAGATGCAGCCGCGTGCGCCCGCGCCAGAAGCCTTTCACCGTGATGTCGGTCATCTCGAACGCCACCAGTTCGGCGATGCGCGGTTTGCCGGTGACGCAAGGGATGAGCTTAAGGTTCACGGCGGTCTTGCCGAGTTTCTTGGCGCAGTCGGCCGGATCGTCGCACAAGGTCTCGTGCTTGTAGACCATTGTCCCTAACGCCACCCGCTGCCCTGCATAATACAGTGTCCCGGTCAGCGTGTCCTTCTCGACCTGCAGGTCCGGCTGCACCCATCGCTACGGAAAGCCCCAGATCTCGCGCCCGGCGGTGATCGGCGGCTCGACGTTCAGAAACATCATAGGGGTGTAGTTCACCGATTTGCCGTCTAGCAGGCAGGGAATGACGATGCCCGATTCCTGATAGGCGCCAAAGCCAGAGCTGTCGGACATGTCGATCCATTCATAGACCACCTTGCCAGATCCATCGGGTTCCAGCGGTTCCGGCACCATGGCGCGGATCGCGTCCGGGTCGGATTAGTAGATGATGTTCAGATATTGCCGGTTGATGCACCGGTAAGGGCCGTGCGGATAGCTGGGATTGCCCGGCGGCATACCGGCCAGGGACAGGATGCCGTCTTTGTTCATGGTCGTCTCCCTCTGTGTAGGGTTGCGTCAGGCACCGGGGCCACAGTCGATGTCGCGGGGCGGCGGGGCAGGCATGCGGCCAAGGTTCGCGCACAGATCGCGCAGGGCGGTGCGCAAGCCTTCCTCGATCACCGGGTGATAGAAGGGCATGTCGAGCGCAGTTTCGGCAGTCATCTCCGATTGGATGGCCCAGGCCAGCAGATGCGCCAGATGTTCGCCGCGCGGTGCGACCAGTTCGGCGCCCAGCAGTCGGCATGTGCCGCGTTCGCCGTAGACACGCAGCAGGCCATTGTTCTGGCGCAACACGCGCGCCCGACCCTGAGCGGTGAAATCGACCTCGCCTGCCGCAAAGTCGCATCCCGCCGCCGTCAGCTCCGCATGGGATGCGCCGACGCTGGCGATATTGGGATCGGTGAACACAACAGCCAGTGGCGTGCGCCGGGGCTGGGGCACCACATCGGGCCAGCGCCCGGCATTGTCACCCGCGATGCGCCCGTCATCTGCGGATTCGTGCAGCAAGGGGATGCGCGCGGCCACGTCACCGGCGACAAATATGTGGCTGCCCGCAGCCTGCATCGTATTCGGGTCGATCTGCGGGCTGCCCCGGTCGTCCAGCGTCAGGCCCGATGCGGCAAGGTTCAGCCCCTCCAGCGCAGGCCGCCGCCCAGTCGCGGCAAGCAGCAACTCGAATCGTTCCTCGCAATCGATACCGTCTTGCGCAAAGCGTATGACAACAGCATCGCCATCGCGCGTGATATCGGTCACGTCCGCATCGGGCAGGAACGGCAGATCGTCCATGAACAGCCCCGCCGCCACGTCGCGCACCGCAGGATCGCTGATGCCACCGACACCGCCGCCCCGTCCGAACAGTCGCACCCGCACGCCAAGGCGCGACAGGGCCTGCGCCAATTCCAACCCGATCGCACCGGCACCAAAGACGGCCACGGATGCGGGCAGGTCGGTCCAGTGGAACACGTCATCGTTGACGATCAACCGGTCGCCCACGGCATCGAACATGGCCGGTGTCACAGGTACAGAGCCGGTGGCGACGACAATCCGCGCGGCCTCGATGATGTCGCCCGTGTCCAGTTCCAGGGTGTGCGGGCCTGTGAACCGGGCGGTGGCCCGGACGCGGTGGGCGGGATCAAATCCTTCGACCGCCTCGATTACAAAGCTAACAAAGCGGTCGCGTTCGTCGCGCACCCGCTGCATGACCGCCGCACCATCGATGCGTGGGGCGTCAGCGTAAACACCAAAGCCCTGGGCCATGCGCACCGCGTCGGCTGCCTCGGCCGCGGCGATCAGGAGTTTGGACGGCATACAGCCGACGCGGGCGCAGGTGGTGCCGTAGGGCCCGCCTTCAATCAGGACAATGCTGTTGGTATGCTCACGCGCCGCGCGGTAGGCCCCCATGCCCGCCGTGCCTGCGCCGATGATAGCGACGTCAACCTTGCGCATGCCCATCAGTCCATCCGCCAGCCGTGGCTGACCACAATGCTCTGCCCGGTCAGCGCATTGCTGGGGAACGTGGCCAGAAACAGCGCCGTGTGCGCTACGTCTTCAACGGTGGTGAATTCCTTGTCCACGGCTTCGCCCAGCATCACCTCGTTCACCACGTCTTCTTCGGAAATGCCCAGATCCTTCGCCTGTTCAGGGATCTGCTTTTCCACCAGCGGCGTTTTTACGAAGCCGGGGCAGATCACGTTGGTGCGCACGCCTTTTGGCCCGCCTTCCTTGGCGATGGTGCGCGCCAGACCCATCAGCGCGTGCTTGGCCGATACGTAGGGTGCCTTAAGCGCCGAGGCCTCCTGCGAATGCACCGACCCCATATACAAGATCGTGCCCGACCCTTGGGCATACATCCCCGGCAGCACGGCCTTGGATGTCAGGAACGCGCCATCCAGATGGATCGCCACCACCTTGCGCCATTCGTCATAGCTGAACTCCTCGACCCGCTTGACGATCTGAATGCCGGCGTTGGACACCAGCACATCAACCCGGCCATAGGTGTCGATCACCTTGTCCACGCCGCGCTGCACTGCCGCCTCGTCGGTCACGTCCATGTCGACGCCCATGTGGCCTTCGCCAAGGTCCTTTGCGGCCTTGTCCGCGGCTTCGATGTCAATGTCAGCGATGACGATCTTGCCGCCCGCCTCGGCAAACGTACGTGCGATATCCAGCCCGATGCCGCTGGCACCGCCAGTGATGATGCAGATCTTGTCGGTAAGGTTCATTGTGTTTCTTTCGGTTTGGGATTTTGTGGAGGGGCACAAGACGATCCGCGCGGGCCATAGCGCGCCGAATCTTTTGAGGGCGTCACGTCAGAACGGCGACAGCGAACAGCGCGTCCGCGTCTGTGATCCAGTCCTGGACGTGCCACCCGGACGTTGCAACCATAGCAGTCAGGCTGTCGCGGGTGAACTTGTGGCTGTTTTCGGTATGGATGCTTTCACCTTTGGCGAATGGGATCTGTTGGTCATGCAGTTGCACGGTCTGCGCACATTTGCTGACAAGATGCATTTCAATTCGGGACTGTTGTGCATTCCAGCGTGCGGAATGGTCAAAGTGGGTCAGGTCAAATGCGGCGTCCGTCTCTCGGTTCAGGCGCGTCAGCAGATTGAGGTTGAATGCAGCGGTTAAACCCGCCGCATCGTCATAGGCTGCAACCAGGGTCTGCTGTGCTTTGACCAGATCAACGCCAAGGATAAAGGTCGTAGCACCGGGTAGCGCGCGCATCCGTTGCAGCAGCGCCTTGGCCGCTGCCCCCTCCAGATTGCCGATCGTCGAGCCGGGAAAGAACACCACAACAGGCGATCCCGCCATATCGGCGGGCAGCGCGATGTCGTGCGTGAAATCTGCCACGACGGGCCGGATGGAAAGGCTGGGATAGGCAAGCCTGAGCTGTCTGGCGGTCTGATCCAGAAAGTCAGCAGAGATATCGACGGGCACGTATGCACGCAGGCTGGGGGCCAACCGAACCAGTAAAATGCGCGTCTTGACACTTGCGCCGCTGCCCAGCTCGATCAAACAGGACCCGCTTGGCAGGGACGCGGCGATCCGATCAAGGTTCTGCCCCAGGATCGTTATCTCGGTGCGTGTCGGATAATACTCGGGTCGTTGCGTGATCTGCTCGAACAAGGCGCTGCCATGCGCATCATAGAACCACTTTGGCGACATCACTTTCGGTGTTGCGGTCAAGCCGATGATCGCGTCCCGCAACAGTTGTGGCGTCTTGACAGTCTGAATGTCCATGATCAGGCGTCCTTTGCCAGTCGTAAGCCCAACATCTGCCAGCGTTGATGGGGGTAAAAGAACGTGCGGTAGCTGCGACGCATCTGGGCCAGTGGCGTGGCGCAGGACCCGCCCCTTAGCTCGACTTTGTACATTTTTGGGTCAGGTCCAGGTCCAGAAGATGCCCTCGTTCGCGATGAACGCGAGCGCTTCGTCGAGGGGCATGATGACGCCACCCATGTCATCGACATCCTCCCATTTGCGCCGGTGTGACCAGTATCCGAGCCG
>JBBREW010000280.1:0-4290 GCA_038225335.1 Rhodobacterales bacterium | reverse complement strand
GGACGAAGTCGACGCGCCCTTGGACGATGCCAATGTGACGCGCTTCTGCGACCTGCTGGACGCCATGACCCGCCGCACGGATACCCGCTTTCTGATCATCACCCACCATGCGGTCACCATGAGCAGGATGGACCGCCTGTTCGGCGTCACCATGGGTGAACAGGGCGTCAGCCAGCTGGTCAGCGTCGATCTGAAAAAGGCGGAACAGCTTGTCGCCTGATGGCCTGCCCGCCATGGCTGCGAACACCGGCCCCTGCCTTCTTCTCGTCTGAAATTTCCTGGGGGTCCGGGGGCAAGGCCCCCGGCGGATCGGCCCGTCAGGGCCGATGCCATTCTCGCACTATCCGCTACAGCCGGTTCAGCAGGTCCAGCGTCGGCCAGGCATCGGCTGGCAGACCCAGCCGTTGCTGTTCGGCCTGCACCGCATCGCGGGTCCGCGCGCCCAATATGCCGTCTGCGCCGCCCACATCATATCCCAGTGCTGTCAGCCGGGTTTGCAGATCAATCATCTGATCGCCGGTCAGGCCGGGATCAGGGTTACCCGCATCGAACACCGGCGCACCGGCCAGCCGTGTCGCAAAATAGGCCGCGGTCGTCACATAGGTCAGGGACTGGTTCCATTCGAAATAAACCCCGAAGTTCGGATAGGTCATGAATGCAGGACCCTCCCGCCCCAGCGGCAACAGGATTGCGCCCGGCAGATCGGCCAGCGTGCCCGTGCGGGCCGTGACCCCCATGGCGGCCCAGTCGGCAGCGGGGCGGGGAAAGTTCAACCCCGTCGCGGCCCAGTTCAGCGTGCCCGGCACCGTGATTTCCTGCAACGCAGGCTGATCCCTTTGCCACCCCAAGCCTGACAGGACGGCCGCCGCAGAAACAAGCGCATCGGCGGCCGATCCTTTCAGGTCGATCCGGCCATCGCCATCGCCGTCGGTACCATGCGCGATGATGTCGCGGGGCAGCATCTGCACCTGACCGATCTCTCCGGCCCAGGCACCGGTGGTGGACAGGTCAAGGTCGCCGCTGGCGTGCAGCTGTATGGCGGCCAGCAGTTCCGGGCGGAACAGATCCGGTCTTCGGCAGTCATGGGCAAGGGTCAGCAGCGCGTCGCGGGTATTGAAATTCCCCTGAATGGCCCCGTAGTCCGTCTCGAACGCCCAGAATGCCAGCAGGACACCGCGCGGGATGCCGTAATCCGCCGCGATGCGGTCGAAGAGGTCGGACCGGCGGTCGGCTTCGTTCAGCCCGGACTGCAACCGGTCCGCACTGATCAGCCGCCGGGCAAAGGTCACGAAATCCAGTTGGAACACGCCCTGCGCCCGGTCGGCGGCCAGCACCGCAGGGTCCAGTTGCGCATCCGCCAGAAACGCCGTGGCCGCGTCAGCGGGCACACCCATGGCGATGGCCTCTGCCTGCACGCCTGCCTTGAACGCCGCCAGTGGCGCGCCGCAGTCCTGCGCGGCCAGCGGGGCCGCAGCCATCAGGGCCAGCACGAATGTCGGCAGGGGTCGGGTCAGTCGCATGATGCCTCCTTTTGCGGTGTCGGATTCAGTCTGTCAGATGATGGCAGCCGCGAAAACCGACAGCATCGTGAAGACGACCATCAGCGCCCATGTGCGCCACAGCACGGTGCAGGCCGCGTCGATGTCGCGCGGGCCAGTCCGGTGGCGTCCGCCCGCATTCACAAAAGGATAATCGCGCGCGATCCCGTCATAGATGCGCGGACCCGACAGGGCAATGCCCAGCACCTGCGCCATCGCGGCCTCTGGCCAGCCTGCGTTGGGGGACCGGTGCAGGGGGGCCTCTGCCAGAATGGCGGGCAGGGCGCTGCGGCGCGGAGCCGTGGCCCAGATCATCAGCGCCGTCAGCCGGGCGGGGATCAGGTTCAGCAGATCGTCGAACCGGGCCGCAGCCCAGCCGAACCGGTCATATTGGGGGGTGCGGTAACCGATCATGCTGTCGGCGGTGTTCGTGATCTTGTAGATCAGCAGACCGGGCAAGCCCCCGACGGCAAACCAGAATACCGGGGCCACAACGCCGTCAGACAGATTTTCAGCCGCAGATTCGATCGCCGCCCGCGTCACCCCAGAGGGGTCAAGCGCACGCACATCCCGCCCGACGATCTGGGCAACCGCCTGCCGCCCGTCCGGCAACCCGCGCCGCAGGGCCACCGCGACGGCGCGCACGTGATCAACCAGACTGCGCTGGGCCAACAGGATCGCCACGACCACGACATCGACGATCTGGCCGGGGATCGCGGTCAACGCGGCACCGATCAGTCCGAAACACACGACCAGCCCGGCAAAGGCCAGTGTGCCCCGGGTCCGGCGATGCGCGCCGTGATTGGCACGCCTGTCGATCCAGCCGACACAGCGGCCCATGATGACAGCCGGATGCGGCAGGCGCGACCACAGGGCGCGCGGCTCTCCCATCACGGCATCCAGCAGCAGGGCAAGCAGCAGGATCAGAATGCGTCCTCGACCTGTTGCCAGCGGTCAGGCGGCGGCAGCCCCAGACGCAGCCAGTCGTGGGCATAGGGGAAAACCCTGCTCCAGATCCGGTGCCGCGCCAGATGGGCCTGTGCGGCGGCGGCATCTTCGACCTGATACAGGCGGAACAGGGGTGTGCCCCCTTTGACGACGGCGCCTTTTGCCGTCAGCAAGGCATCCAGCCGCGCGGCATCCGTTTCCAGACGCAGGCAGGCGTCGTCAGCCCAGACGGGGTCGGCCAGCGCCTCTGCCCCGATGGCAAGGGCGGGACCGGACACGGGCCAAGGGCCCAGCGCCTCTGCCAGATCGGCGATCAGGGCGGGATCGCCGATGGCGAACCCCAGTCTGACGCCGGCCAGCCCCCAGAATTTGCCGAAACTTTTCAGAACGACGGTGCCCGGACGGGCGGCGCGCCGGATCAGGGACTGGGCCGGAAACACGTCACAGAAACTTTCGTCGATGATGGTGAACGGCAGGTCCAGCGCGTTGGCATCCCACATCATGCCGTCGGGATTGTTGGGATGCACCGCCACCAGCGCATCACGGGCATCGTCATCCAGCGTCCAGCCTGCCGCGCGGAACGCCGCACCGTGTTCGTTATAAGTCGGGCCGGGGATCGCCACACGCCCCGCCGGGCGCAGGCGCGGCAGGTGCGCAATCGCCGCCGAGGCACCGGGCACCGCCAGCACCGCAGCCCCGGGCGGCACATTCCAGAACGCCCGTGCCCGCTGCACCAGTCTTGTCATGGCCTGGCTGTCCGGCAGGGCCGTCCAGTGGTGCGCGGCAAGGGTCGGCAGGGGATAGGGCACCGGATTTATGCCCGTCGACAGATCCAGCCAGTCAGCGCGGGTGCCGCCATGGGCCGCAATCGCCGCATCCAGACCGCCACCGTGATCGCGGGGCGCGGTCATGCGGCATCAGCCCCCTGATCGTCATCCGCAGGCAAGGGTGGATGCCGCGTCACGAAATGGCCTTTGACCGCTTGCGGCCATTGCCGATAGGGCACCTGCCCGGTGTCAGAGTCCGCATGCAGAACCGCATAGTCCACGATGCCCTGCGCCGCCTCCGCGTCGGGGGTAAAATTGCCGAGTGTGTAGCACAGCTTGCCCTTGGACTGGATCGCCACATTGCACCCGGTCTGGCAGCCCATCAGGCAGGACACCCGCCGCGTGCGCAGGGCGGTTGCATCGGCCGCCGCCGCCTCGATCAGGGTGGCCAGCGTTTCGCCGTCGGTCTGTGCCGCGCCGGTCAATGCCCAGCCGTCCCGCTTGCAGGTATCGCAGATGGTGATCCAGGTGGTCATGTGATGCTGCCTTTTTCCGCGCTTGACGCCTTGTTTCGTGTATCAAGCGGATTTTATGCACCGATACAACCCGTTCAGCGGGACACGGCCTGTCTAATGGTATAATGGTGGTTTGTGTCTGTTTGATTTTTTGCCGCATGTCAGGTTAAGTTTTTGTAAATGTCACAGCCTCTCTCAACACATGATGCAGACGCGTCACCGCGCGTTCTGATTGCGCAAGGCAATGCGATGCTGTCGCGGGTCTGGCAGCGCCATCTGGAACGTCAGGGGGCGGTCGTGACCTGCGTCGCCGATGCAGAGGCCGCCGTGACCCAGATTGGCACTGCCGTCTTTGATGTGGTGGTGCTGGATCTGATGCTGTCCCATGGCGGCGCATTGGCGGTGGCGGATATGGTCGCCTTTCGGCAACCCGAGGCCAACGTGATTTTTGTGACCGATACCAGCTTCTTCAGCGACGGGTCGATCTTCCGCCACAGCGCCGCCGTGCGCCTGATGCTGCGC
>JBBREW010000279.1:0-4304 GCA_038225335.1 Rhodobacterales bacterium | reverse complement strand
CTTGCTGGAGGAAGCAGGTTACGGTCCCGACAACCCGCTGACCGTGAACTATGTCTACAACACCTCTGACGCACATGCGGCCGTGGCCACCGCTGTCAGCCAGATGTGGAAACAGACGCTGGGTGTGGAAACAACGCTGTCGAACCAAGAATGGCAGACCTTCCTGCAGGCGCGGTCCAACGGTGACTTTGACGTGGCGCGTGGCGGCTGGTGCGCCGACTATAACGAAGCATCGACCTTTCTTGATCTGATGGATTCAAAGTCGGGCTATAACGACAGCAAATATTTCAGCGCCGAAGTCGACGCATTGCTGGCAGAGGCAAAGACATCGGAAGATCCCAACGCACAATACACGCAGATCGAACAGATCATCGCGACAGAAGTGCCTGTGATCCCGATCTATCACTATGCCGCATCCGATATGCTGAACAGTTCCGTGCGCGGTTGGCCGATGAACAACTTTCAGCAGCAGTGGTATACCAAGGACCTGTACAAAGTCGCTGAATAAGCGATCCTGATCACGTGCCGCGCCCCGGGCAAACCCTAGGGCGCGGCGCATTTATTTTGACGCAGACCCCTGACAGACAACCTATCGCTGTCTTTTGAACGGATGCCCTGATCCATGTTGAACTTCATCGCGAAACGGCTTGCGGTTGCGATACCCACGCTGTTGATCCTTGTGATCCTGTCGTTCGTGCTGATGTATGCGGCCCCCGGCGGCCCGTTCACATCCGAACGCCCATTGCCGGCGCAGGTTCTTGCGAACATCAATGCCAAATACGGGCTGGATCAGCCGTTCTGGAAACAGATCGTGAATTATGTCTACGGGGTTGTGGTTCATTTCGATTTCGGCCCGTCGTTCCAATACACAGACCGCAGCGTGAATGATGTCATCGCCCAAGGATTCCCGGTCACCCTGACCTATGGTTTCTGGGCCTTCATCCTTGCGGTGTCGGTGGGCGTGTCACTGGGTGTGGCCGCCGCAATCAAACAGAATTCATGGCTGGATTACGGCGCTGTCGGCATTTCCATCGGCGCGCAGGTCCTGCCGAATTTCGTCATGGCACCGATCCTGCTGCTGGTGTTCACGCTGTGGCTGGGCTGGTTGCCCGGTGGTGGCTGGAATGGTGGCCAATGGCAGAACCTTGTGATGCCGGTCATTGCCCTTGCGACATCCTACATGGCGTCCATTGCCCGCATTACCCGGTCGTCCATGCTGGAAGTGCTGAACACCAATTTCATCCGCACCGCCAAGGCCAAGGGTCTGCCGATGCACCGCGTCATTCTGCGCCACGCCCTGAAACCCGCGATGCTGCCGGTCATTTCCTATCTTGGACCGGCCTTTGTCGGCATGATTACCGGTTCTGTCGTGATCGATATTTTCTTTTCCACCGGGGGGATCGGGCAGGCCTTTGTAAATTCGGCTTTCAACCGGGATTATTCCGTCATCATGGGCATCACCATTCTGGTCGGCACCCTGACCATTCTGTTCAATTTGCTGGTCGATGTGCTTTACGCATGGATCGACCCGAAAATCCGGTATTGAAAGGCGCAGCCGCATGTATCCCAATACCTCTGACGTCGAATTGCTGGGCAATGCCGCCCATATGGCGGATGTGCAGGGCCGGTCCCTGTGGAGCGATGCCCGCAGGCGTTTCATGCGCAACAAGGCTGCGGTCTTTGCCTTGGTGCTGTTGGTGCTGATCGCGCTCTTTGCGGCCTTCGGTCAGTTGCTGACGTCCTATGAACGCGACGCGATTGATTTCACGCTGATCGGGGCCAACGCCTATAAGGGTGTCCCCTCGTTCCAGACGGGACATTACTTCGGCACCGATTCATCGGGGCGCGATCTTTATGCGCGGATCGTGCAGGGCACGCAAATTTCCCTGCTTGTCGGGCTGATCGGGGCAGGGGTCGCTGTCATCGTCGGCACGCTTTACGGTGCGGTTGCGGGTTATGTCGGGGGCCGGACCGACAACATCATGATGCGGATCGTCGATATCCTGATGTCGATCCCCTTCATGTTCGTGCTGATCCTGATGCTGGTGATCTTCGGACGGTCGATCCTGATGCTGTTTCTGGGCATTGGGCTGATCTCGTGGCTGGACATGGCGCGGATCGCCCGGGGGCAGACCCTGACCATCAAGAACAAGGAATTTGTCGAGGTGGCCCACGCCACCGGCGTTCACCCGGCCAAGATCATCCTGCGCCATATCGTGCCGAACCTGCTGGGGATCGTGATCGTCTATGCAACGCTTCTGGTGCCATCGATGATCATCTTTGAATCCTTCATCAGTTTTCTGGGGTTGGGGATTCAGGAACCGAACACATCGCTGGGCGCGCTGATTTCCCAAGGCGCGTCGAACATGAACAACGGGGTTCTGTGGCAGCTCTACTTTCCGCTGATCTTTTTCGTGATCACGATTTTTGCCTTTTTCTTTGTGGGTGACGGGTTGCGCGACGCGCTTGACCCCAAGGACCGCTGATGCCCCTGTTTGCGAAAGACGCTGCATGCTCTTGAATATCGACAATCTGCGCGTGACCTTCAGCACGCCCGACGGTGACGTGAACGCGGTCAACGGTGTCAGCTTTGGCATTGATGCGGGGCAGACGCTGGCTATCGTGGGCGAAAGCGGGTCCGGCAAAAGCCAGACCGCCTTTGCCCTGATGGGCCTGCTGGCCAACAACGGCAAGGCCACGGGACGGGCGATCTTTGACGGAACCGATCTGCTGGCCCTGACGCCGCGCCAGTTGAACAAGGTGCGGTCCGAACAGATCGCGATGATCTTTCAGGACCCGATGACATCGCTGAACCCTTACATCCGGATTTCCGACCAGATGGCAGAGGTGCTGACCCTGCACAAAGGCATGAGCAAGAAAGACGCGGTGACCGAAAGCGTGCGGATGCTGGACGCCGTGCGCATTCCCGATGCCCGCAACCGCATCCGGTCCTATCCGCACGAATTTTCCGGCGGCATGCGGCAGCGCATCATTATTGCCATGTCGCTGCTGTGCCGCCCGCGCCTGTTGATCGCGGACGAACCGACAACCGCGCTGGACGTGACGGTGCAGGCGCAGATCATGCAGTTGCTGGGTGATATCCGCGACGATTTCGGCACTGCGATCATCCTGATTACCCACGACCTTGGCGTGGTGGCGGGGTTCTGTGACCGCACACTTGTGCTGTATGGCGGGCAGATCATGGAAGACGGCCCCACCGATCCGGTTTTCGAAGACCCCTCCCACCCCTATACGCGCGGTCTGCTGCGGGCTGTGCCGCGTCTTGACCGGGCCGATACCAAACTGGCCACCATCGCAGGAGAGCCGCCCGACATGTCGCGTTTGCCCCAAGGGTGCCCGTTCAGCCCGCGTTGCACCTATGTGCAGAATGTCTGCCCGTCGATCCCGCCCCAACTGGTGACCTTTGACGCAACGCGCCGCCGCGCCTGCCACGTCAGCAAGGCAGAGGTGCAGGCATGACCAAACCGATCCTGTCGCTGCGCGATCTGTCCGTGACCTTTGACATCCGCCCCGACGGCGCATGGCCCTGGACCCCGCCGCTGAAACTGCAGGCGGTCAGCCAGATGACATTCGATCTGATGCCGGGTGAATGTCTGGGCATCGTCGGTGAAAGCGGGTCCGGCAAATCGACGCTGGCGCGCACGATTGTCGGCACCGTGGCGTCGTCGGCAGGCCAGATCAACTTCGAGGGGGCCGATCTGGCCGCCATGTCACCGGCCCAGCGCCGCGTGCACCGCCGCGACGTGCAGATGATCTTTCAGGACCCCCTGGCGGCGCTGAACCCGCGCATGACGGTGGGTGACATCATTGCCGAACCGCTGGTCACGCACGAACCCGGCCTGTCACGCAGCGACCGCAAATCCCGCGTGCAGGACATGATGGCGCGCGTGGGGCTGTTGCCGAACCTTGTGAACCGGTATCCGCACGAGTTTTCAGGCGGCCAGTGCCAGCGCATCGGCATCGCGCGGGCGCTGATCCTGCGGCCCAAGCTGTTGATCTGTGATGAACCGGTCTCGGCGCTGGATGTGTCGGTGCAGGCGCAGGTGGTGAACCTGTTGAAAGCGTTGCAACGCGACATGGGGCTGTCGATGATCTTTATCGCGCATGACCTGAGCGTTGTGAAACACATCAGCGACCGTATCGTCGTGATGTATCTGGGTCGCCAGATGGAAGAAGCCACGTCAGAGGCGATCACGACCCGTCCCGAACACCCCTATACGCAGGCCTTGATCGCATCCGTCCCGATCCCCGATCCGAAACTGGAACGCGCCCGCAAGCGACCC
>JBBREW010000278.1:0-4325 GCA_038225335.1 Rhodobacterales bacterium | reverse complement strand
CGGACGATGGCGGTCTGGCGGGGCATGTAGCCCGCATATTCCTGATAGGTGTCGATCAGGATGATGTTGTTGTTCACGACGATCCCGGCCAGCGCCACGATCCCGGTCCCGGTCATGATGATCGAGAATGACTGATCCATGACCAGCATGCCGATCAGCACGCCTGCCACCGACAGCACCACCGCCAGCAGCACCAGCACCGCGTTATAGACGCTGTTGAACTGCGCCAGCAGGATGATGAACATCAGCATCAGGGCCCCTGAAAAGGCGACCTGCAGGAAGGCTGCACTTTCGGCCTGATCCGCCTGATCGCCGGTCCATTCCCACGCCACACCAGCGGGAAGCGGGGCGGTATCCAGCCAAGCGGTCAGGGCCGCGATGCGTTCGTTGGCAGTCAACACGGCCAACGACAGATCACCGCCCGCAACACTGTCCTGCAAGGCGGTATCCGCGTCATAGGCAGACTGCGTCATGACCTGCGCCGTGCCGTCCGCATCGGTCAGCACCACATGGTCGCTGACCACGCCTGCCTTGACATCAAAGGTGCGCTGACCGTCGATGCGGTCGATCTGCGCCAGTGTCGGGACAGGCTGGCGGGTGATGAAATTGGACAGCGGGATCAACCCGGCCGCGGTGCGGACCTTGAGCGTGTCCAGCGTGGACAGCACCCGGTCGCTTTCCGGCAGGCGGGCGCGGGCCTCTATCTCCTCGTCAGAGGAGGGGACGGCCACGGTATCAAGCAGGATGCCACGCGTCACCAATTGCACCATCGCGCCCAGCATCAGCACATCCGCGCCGTCACGCCCGGCGGCGACCGTATCCACGTCGATCTGCCAGTCGATGCCGGGCAGGGGGCGGGTGTCTTCGGTCTGGGTCAGGCCGGGGGTGGTATCGAACCGGTCGCGCACGGTGGCGGCAGCGCCGCGCAGATCGTCCCAACTGTCGCCGGTCAGGCGCAGATGCACCGGCTTGCCCGATGCGGGACCCCGGGCCTGCGCCAGAATTTCGGTCTGGATGCCGGGGATCAGGGCTAGGTCGCGTTCCAGTTCCGCAATCACCAGATCGCCGTCCAGATCGGGGCGGTCCGACCGGTCATCCCATGGAATGGTTTCCAGCTGCACCTGACCGATGGTGTCGCGGGGGGCGGTGGCCCCGCCGGTATTGGCGTTCAACCCGCCTTCTCCCGCAAAGGAAAAGGCGTTCAGCACACCCGGATGCGCCAGCACCACCCGTTCGACCTGCGCCACCAGCGCGTCTTTTTCAGGCAGGCTGAGGTTGCCGCGCGCCCGGACATAGACGATGGCCTGTTCAGGTTCGCTTTCGACGAAAAACTCGACCCCGTTGTTGTTCTGGCCGAAATAGCCAAAGGTCGCCACGACGAACCAGATGACGGCACCCACGGTAACGAGCGGCATGATAGGATTGCCGGTCAGCGCGTGGGTCAGATGCCCGAAGGGCGAGCGATGATAGCCCGACCTGATCCGGCGCGGGGCGCGGGTGATGCGGGCGGCGGACATCGTGACCGTAGCGGCCATCGCCCCCAGCATGAACAGCACGATCCCCGGCAGGGATGCCACGATCCCTGATGTCTGCACCGCCTGACCCGTCAGATAGGCCGGGTTCAGGGTCAGCATTGCCCCGGTAAAGACCGCCATGACGGCCACCGGCACCAAGGCGGCCCGCGCAACCCACGGCAGCGACCGGCGCAGCGCGCCTGCCATGCGGTCAAACGTGCGGCTGACACGGCCCGTGACACCCCCCAGCACCGGCAGATAGATCAGCGTGACCACAAGGGCCGCAGACAGCACAAAGATCAGCGTGACCGGCAGCATGCCCATGAACTGCCCCGGTACGCCCGGCCAGAACAGCATCGGCAGAAAGGCGCACAGGGTTGTCGCGGTGGACGACACGATGGGCCAGAACATCCGCTTTGCCGATTCTGCATAGGCGGTCATCGGCCCGGCCCCTTCGGCCACGCGGCGGTCCGCGTATTCGACGACCACGATCGCGCCATCCACCAGCATGCCGACCGCAAGGATCAGACCGAACATGACGATGTTGGAAATCGTGATGCCCATGATCGCCAGCAGGGCAAAGCACAGCAGAAAGGATGTGGGAATGGCAAAGCCGACCAGCAGGGCGGGCCGGGTGCCAAGGGCGGCCAGCACCACGATCATGACCAGCGCAATGGCTGTCAGCACCGACCCTTCCAGCTGGCTGACCATGCTGGCCACATTGCGCGACTGGTCGTTGGACGTGCCCACATCGACGGTCGCCTGCAAGTCCGCAGGCCATGTGGCGCGTTCATCGGCAATCGCCTGCGTGACCAGCGCAGAGGTGTCGATCAGGTTGAACCCCTTGCGTTTGACGACTTGCAGGGCGACGGTCGTCACACCGTTGAACCGCGCGGTGCCGGTCCGGTCCTCGAAGGTCAGGCGGATGTCGGCAATGTCGCCAAGGGTCACGATGCGGTCGCCGTTGCGTTTGACGGGCAGGTCCTGAAAATCCGCGGCACTGGAAAAGGACGATGGGATCGTCACGGCAAATGACCCCTGTGCGCTGTCCACGTCGCCTGCGGGCACCAGCAGGTTGTTGCTGGTCACGACGCTGATCAGATCGCCTGCGGTCACGTCAAAGGATTCCAGCCGCAGCGGGTCGATCACGACCTCGACCATCTCGTCGCGCTGCCCGGCCAGACCTGCCTCCAGCACGGCATCGATGGATTCGATGCGGTCCTGCAATCCGCGGGCCAGCCGCAGCAGGGTGCGTTCGGGCACCTCTCCGGTCAGGTTCACGATCAGGATCGGAAATTCGGAAAAGTTGATCTCGTTCACGGAATACTGGTCGGCTCCGGCGGGAAAGGACGTCTGAGCGGCGTTCATCGCGTCGCGCACATCCGCCAGCACCTGCGTCTTGTCCCAGCCGAATTCGAATTCCAGCGCGATCCCCGCATAGTTGGCAGAGGCGGTGGCGGTCAGGGTCTTTAGCCCGTCCAGACCGGACAGTTCTGCTTCCATCGGTTTGACCAGCAGCGTTTCGGAATCGCTGGCAGAGATGCCGGGGAAGGGGACAGAGACGAAGATGGCCGGGATTTCGATATCCGGCTCGCCTTCCTTGGGCAGGCTGACATAGGCGAAACTGCCCGCCAGCAGCGACACCGCGATAAAGGCGATGACCATCCGCGCGCGGGCGGCGGCCCAGTCCACCATGCCGATCATTCTGCGGCCTCTGCCAGTGTCGGCAGGACCGCGACACCGTCGGTCACGAAGTCCTGACCGATGGTGATGATCGTCACCCTGTCCGGCAGGCCGGTCAGCCAGACGCCGTCGACCGTATCCCGCACCAGCGTGACGGGGGCAAAGCCTGCGGTGTTGTCGTCCGTCACCAGCCGCACCCCCAGCGCCCCGTCGTCGCCCAGTGTCAGGGCCGATTGCGGCACCAGATGCGCGGTCTGCGCCGCTGTGGTGATCGCGATATCCGCCGTCTGTCCGTCGCGGATCGTCAGATCGGGGTTCGGCACCGTGACTTCGATCCGAAAGGTGCGGGTGGCGGGATCGGCGCTGCGCGCGGCAAAGCTGACGCGGCCTTCGACAAGGGTTCCCGATGTCAGCAGGGCGCGCGCGGGGGCATCCAGTGTGATCCGGTCCACATCGCGTTCCGCCGCAAATCCGATCAGCCGGATCGGGTCCAGTTGCACGATCGTGGCGCAGGGATTGCCCGGTTGCAGCAGTGTTCCCAGTTCGGCGGTGTCGGTTTCCAGCATCCCGTCAAAGGGGGCGGTGATCGTCAGGCGGTCGATGTCGGCTGTGGCCGCGTCAAGGGCCGCTGTCGCCGCCTCGATCCCGGCCTCTGCCCCCGTGATGGCTGATGTCGCGCGGGCAATGCCTGCGGTGGCCGCCTCGCGCTGGGCTTCGGCGCTGACAAGGCGGGTCTGGGTGGCAAAACCGCCTTCGTTCAGCTGGCGGGCGGCGTTTTCGTTGATATCGGCTTCGCGCAGGCGGGCTTCTGCCTCTGCCAATGCGGCCTGTGCTTCGGGGACACGGCTTTGCGCCTCTGACAGGCGGGCGCGGGCTTCGGCCAGCTGGCTGTTGCGGGTGCCGGGGTCAAGCTGGCACAGCGTGTCCCCCGCCGTGACCCGCGCGCCTTTGCGCAGGGGCTCGGTTGTCACGCGGCCCGATGTTTCGGTGGCGACGGTGACCTGTCGCGCGGCTTCTGTCCGGCCGCGCAGGGTGATGGCGTTGTCCAGTGGCCGGGCGGTGGACAGCAGCGCCACCACACGCACGCCGGGGTCAGCCGCCACAGGGTCAGCTGCCACGTCGGGCGCT
>JBBREW010000277.1:0-4341 GCA_038225335.1 Rhodobacterales bacterium | reverse complement strand
TGACCACCGGGGCTGCGGTCGTCATCGGCTATGCCCTGCTGGGGGCCACATGGCTGGTGGTCAAGACCGAAGGTCTGGTCCACGACCGGATGCGCGAACTGGCCAAACCGCTGGCGGTGGCAACGCTGGCCTTTATCGGGGCGGTCAGCCTGTGGACGCCGTTTCAGGACGCCGTCTATTTCGAACGCTGGTTCGCCATGCCCGGTTTTCTGTGGACGCTGCCCATTCCGCTGGTGCTGGCCTATGCCATTTACCGGCTGTTCGCCGGGTTGGCGGGCGGGCGGGACTATTCGCCTTTCATCGCGGCACAGGCGCTGTTCGTGATCAGCTTCATCGGCCTTGGGATCAGCTTCTATCCCTTTATCGTGCCGCCGTCGGTCACGATCTGGGACGCGGCGGCCCCGGATTCCAGCCTGTGGTTCACGCTGGTCGGGACCGTGGTGCTGATCCCGCTGATCCTTGGCTATACCGCCTATGCCTATTGGGTCTTTCGCGGCAAGATCGACCCTGAAAACGGGTATCACTGATGGGGGCCGCCCCGGTCTGGCGCCGGATCGCATGGTTCATCGCCATCTGGATCGCCAGTGTGGCGGTCCTGACGGCGGTTGCCTATGCGATCCGGCTGGCGATCCTCTAGGAAGGCACCTCCAGCGCGATCGCCAAGGCTTCGCCGCCACCGATACAGATGCTTGCGATGCCGCGCTGCACCCCGCGCGCGCGCATTGCCCCCAGCAAGGTCACGACGATCCGCGCACCCGACGCGCCGATCGGATGCCCCAGCGCACAGGCCCCGCCGTGGACGTTGACGCGGTCATGCGCGATGTCGCAATCGGCCATGGCCGCCATGGGCACGACGGCGAAGGCCTCGTTGATCTCGAACAGATCAACCTGCGACAGGTCCCAGCCGATCCGGTCCGACAGTCTTTGCATGGCAAAGACCGGGGCCGTCGTGAACCACCCGGGCGCGCCCGCATAGGCGGCATGTCCCACGATGCGCGCCAGTGGCGTCACACCGGCCGACCGCATCGCATCGCCCGCCATCAGCACGACCGCCGCCGCCCCGTCGTTGATCGAAGAGGCAGAGGCCGCCGTGATCGTCCCCTCGGCGGCAAAGGCCGGTCGCAGTCCGGGGATGCGGGCGGTGTCGATCCTGTCGGGCCCCTCATCACGGGTCACGGTCACATCAACCTTGCGGCCCGCCATCACCGGGGCGATTTCCCAGTCGAACAACCCCTGATCCGCCGCCGCCCGCGCCCGCGTCACACTGGCGATGGCAAAGGCATCCTGTGCTGCCCGGTCAAAACCATACTGCGCCGCGCAATCCTCGCCAAAGGTGCCCATGGACCGCGCCGCACCGCTGTCGGTGCGCGCATAGGCGTCTTCCAACCCGTCGCGCATCATGTGGTCCACCATCACGTCATGCCCGATCCGCGCCCCGCCCCGCGCCTTTGGCAAAAGGTAAGGGGCGTTCGTCATGCTTTCCATGCCGCCCGCCACGACCGTGTCGATCTGGCCCGCGTGGATCGCATCCATGCCTTGGGTGATCGCCTTCATCCCTGATCCGCAGACCTTGCCGATGGTGGTGCAGGGCACGGCGACACCGATCCCCGCGCCCAGCGATGCCTGCCGCGCCGGGGCTTGGCCCAGTCCTGCGGACAGCACATTGCCCATCAGCACCTCTCCGACCGTGGCGCTGTCGATGCCCGCGCGGGCGATGGCGGCCCGAATCGCAACGCTGCCCAATGCCGTGGCGGACAGCCCGCTGAACGCGCCCTGAAACGCGCCTAGCGGCGTGCGGGCCGCACCTGTGATGAAAATATCGGTCATGTTGCCTCCTCTTTGTGCACAGCTTTGCGCGCGACGGATCAATGCGCAAGCGGGGGCTTGCAGCGGCGCGGGACCGGCGCTAGCGTCTGCTCAATCGTGTGGGAGAACCGGTTCAATCCGGTGCCGAAGGCGCAACCGCCCCGGAAACGCTCAGGCCCAGGAACCACGCGACCGACCAAAACTCTGGAGAGTGGTGCGCCCGACGCATCCGCCGACGGGATAGCGATCTCAGGCACACAGGACAGAGGGGGCATCCGCCGCAATCAGCGGCCAAGCATGGCGCAGGTCGCCAAGGGGATGCCATGTCGACTGCACTGAAACACACGCCGCTTTACGATCTTCACCTTGAACTGGACGCGCGCATGACCGGGTTTGCCGGTTATGACATGCCGCTGCAATTCGCTGGCGTCATGGCCGAACATCTGGCCACGCGGGCGGGGGCGGGCCTGTTCGATGTCAGCCACATGGGACAGATCCGCGTCACGGGGCCGGATTGGGCGCAGGTGGCGCTGGCCTTGGAAACCGTCATTCCCATCGACGTGCTGGGTCTGGCACCGGGGCGGCAACGGTACGGGTTCCTGACCGATCCCGGCGGCGGGTTGCGCGACGATCTGATGCTGGCGCGGATGGATGACGCGGCCCTGCTGGTCGTGAACGCTGCCTGCAAGGATGCCGATCTGGACTGGTTGCGCGATGCCCTGCCGCCCGCAATCACGCTGACCCCCTTGCCCGACCGCGCCTTGCTGGCGTTGCAGGGGCCGGGGGCCGAAGACGCCCTTGCCAGCATCAACCCCGCGGTGCGGGCCATGCGGTTCATGGACGTGACGGCCCTGCCCCTGCCCGCCGTGACCGCGTGGATATCGCGGTCCGGCTATACCGGCGAGGATGGCTTTGAAATCTCGATCCCCGCCGACGCGGCAGAGGATCTTGCCCGGCATCTGCTGGATCAGCCCGGTGTGGTCCCCGTGGGCCTTGGTGCGCGCGACAGCCTGCGTCTGGAAGCAGGATTATGCCTGTATGGTCAGGACATCGACACCACGACCACCCCCGCCAGTGCCGGTCTGTCATGGGCGATCCCGCCTGTCCGCCGCAGCAATGGCGCACGCGCGGGCGGGTTCATCGGTGCCGACGTGATCCTGCCGGAACTGCCGCACCAGACCCCACAGGTCCGCACCGGGTTGCGCCCCGACGGGCGCGCACCGATCCGGGCGGGCGCGCTGGTCTTTGCCGACGCAGGTGGAGAGACAGCCATCGGCCGGATCACGTCGGGTGGCTTTGGCCCCAGCGTGGCCGCACCCATTGCGATGGCCCTGATCGACCGCACCCACGCCACCCCCGGCACGCCACTTTGGGCCGACCTGCGCGGCAAACGCTTGCCCGTCACGACCTGCCCCCTACCCTTCGTGCCTGCCCGCTTCAAACGCTGAAAGGAAGCCCCATGAAATTCACCGAAGAACACGAATGGCTGCGGATCGAAGATGACCTTGTCGTCGTCGGGATCACCGAACACGCCGCCACCCAGCTGGGCGACATCGTTTTTGTCGAACTGCCCGAAGAAGGCGACATGGTCGTCAAGGATGACAACTGCGTCGTCATCGAAAGCGTGAAAGCCGCGTCCGACATCCTTGCCCCGATCACCGGAGAGATCGTGGAGGTGAACACCGCCCTGACCGACAACCCCGGCTTGGTGAACGACGATCCCCTTGGCAACGGCTGGTTTTTCAAGATCGCGCCAGAGGATCTGTCGCAGATGAACGATTATCTGGACGAAGCCGATTACAAGAAACTGATTGATTAAGGACGTTCCATGACCTTTGCACCAACCACCTATCAGCCTTACGATTTCGCCAATCGCCGGCACATCGGCCCGTCACCGGCGGAAATGGCAGCGATGCTGACGGTGGTCGGTGCGGCGGATCTGGATGCCCTGATCGATGACACCCTGCCTGCCGGCATCCGGCAGGCGGACCCGCTGGCCTTTGGCGATGCCCTGTCAGAAAGCGAATGTCTGCATGTCATGCGGCAGGTGGCCAAGGAAAACACGGTGCTGACCACCCTGATCGGCCAAGGCTATCACGGCACGGTCACACCCCCGGCGATCCAGCGCAACATTCTGGAAAACCCCGCGTGGTATACCGCCTATACCCCCTACCAGCCCGAAATCAGCCAAGGCCGGCTGGAAGCCCTGCTGAACTTTCAGACCATGGTCAGCGACCTGACGGGCCTTGATATCGCCAATGCCTCTCTGCTCGACGAAGCGACCGCCGCTGCAGAGGCGATGACGATGGCGCAGCGGATTGCCAAATCAAAGGCGGCGGCCTTCTTTGTCGATGAAAACTGCCACCCGCAGACCATCGGCGTGATCCGCACCCGGGCGGAACCGCTGGGCATCACCGTGATCGTTGCGGACCCCGACACACTGGACGCGGCCGCCGTGTTCGGCGCGATCTTCCAGTACCCCGGCACCCACGGTCATCTGCGCGACGTATCCGACCAGATTGCAGCCCTGCATGC
>JBBREW010000276.1:0-4343 GCA_038225335.1 Rhodobacterales bacterium | reverse complement strand
TTGCAGATGACAGTGACAAAGCCAGCCGCCTTGATCGCGGCCGCATCGGCGGGATCGATCTGGGGGCTGACCGCATAGGCGGGTGTGACGTTGCGTATATCCATGCCGCAGGATTAGCCCGGCTGCGGCGCTGCGTCCAGTCGCTTGGCGATCTGTGGGGCAGCGATCATCCCGGCCAGCATCGCCGCCAGAAACACCAGCCCGCCCGCACCGCCCCAAAAGACCGAGGCCATCGCCGGACCCGGGCACAGGCCCACCAGCCCCCAGCCCATGCCGAACAACACCGACCCGCCGACCAGTTTGCGGTCCAGCCGCTGCTGGGGCTGCGCCGGAAACCGTCCGCCCAGAACGGGCCTGCGGCCCCGGGTCAGCCGCCATGCCAGCGCCATCGGCAGGATCGCACCGCCCATGACAAAGGCCAGGGTCACATCCCAAGCGCCGAAAATATGCAGAAATCCCAGCACTTTGGTCGTGTCTGTCATCCCCGACACCCACAGGCCCGCGCCGAACAGACCGCCCACACCAAAGGCCACAAGGGGCCGTGCCATGCCGCCCGCCATCACAGGCCCTGCGCCAGCGCGCGGACCACGGCCACGGTCACCATGCCCGCGCCGACATAGGCCACCGTCGCCATGATGGCGCGCAGACTCAGCCTGCTGATGCCGCAGACGCCGTGGCCGCTGGTGCAGCCGCTCGCCAACCGCGTGCCGACGCCGACCAGCACCCCGGCCACGATGACCAATGCCCAGTTCTGCGTCAGATAGGTCGCAGCCCCGCCGGTCGCCAGCACCAGAACACCCGGCACCAGCACCAGCCCGGCCAGCATGGCGATCCGTTCGCCCCGGTCACCCTTGGCGCTGCCATCGACAAGGCCGCCCAGCAGACCCGACGCCCCCATGATCCGCCCGTTGACCAGCAGAAAAATTGCCGCCGCGGTGCCGATCATCAGACCGCCTGCCAAGCCCATGATCCAGTCTGTCGGCATGCTGCTGCACTCTCTCTCTTTGCGCGGGGGCGTGTCCCGGTTAGGATCGCCGTCAAGACATCGCATTTAGGCGACGCCCCTTCCACCGCAAGGGGCTTTTGCGCAAAAGGCCATCCCGTGACCAGCAGACCATCACCGCACGGCAGGGCCAACGACCCGGTGCCGATCATCACGCCAGACACGGCGGCCACGGCGGCGGCGCTGTTGAAACGTCTGGCCAATCCCGCGCGGTTGCAGGTGTTGTCGGCGTTGCGGCACGGGCCACTGACGGTGGGCGATCTGCAAAGGGCACTGGACGCACCGCAGCCGATCGTGTCGCAGACCCTTGCGCGGATGCGGGCGGACGGGTTGGTGTCGTGCCATCGCAGCAGGGATGATGCGCGGATCATGATCTATGCCATCGCCGATCCGCATATATTGCCGCTGCTGGATCTGATCGGCGCGTCACCGACCTGACCCCTCTGTGCAGGTCGGCGCGGCGGTCAGGTCAGCAGCACGCCGACCATCACCATCATCAGGCCCAGCATCGCTGCAAAAAAGGACGCAAGGTTGACGGGCATCATGCGCCCGATCTGCAACCGCAATTCGGCGTCCGCCAGACCCGACCGCCTTGCGCGGGACACGGCCACGATGGACCAGACCACACCGCACAGACCCGCCACCGACAGGGCCGCCCCGATCCAGATCAGATATATCATGGTGCCTGCCCCTTTTTTGCTGGCCGGACCTGTGGCCTGTGGATCGCTGCGCCGCCGGTCGCGGCGCGTGGGTCGGCTATCAAGTCGCAGGGTGCCTTGCAAGGGGCGGGCGCGGAGGCTAGGAAAACGCCAATCCCGCCAATAAGGAAATCCGCCCATGTCCGATCCCGCCAGCATCGCCACTGAAAACGTCGCAGGCGAAGAACTGCGCCAGTTCATCGAACGATTCGAGCGGTTGGAGGCGGAAAAGAAAGACATCGCCGACGCTCAGAAAGAGGTCATGGCAGAGGCCAAGGGCCGTGGTTACGACGTCAAGGTCATCCGCAAGATCATCGCGATCCGCAAGCGCGACAAGGACGATCTGGACGAAGAAGAAGCGATGATGGAAATGTACATGGCCGCGCTGGGTATGTCCTGAAACCGGGACCTGCCGTATTCACCGCCCGCCCGCGCCACGGCACCTGACGCGCGGGCGCGGCTGCGCTGTCAGGGCGCGATAAAGGTCACATCGGGCATCGCCGCGATCCGTTCCACATCTTCCTCATAGGCGGCGGACAGGTCTTCGAAATCCTCGGCGGTCATGCCGGGCAGGTCCACGGTTTCCTCGACCTCGTCCGTCAGGGCGTATTTGTCCAGAAAGGCCGCGATCACCCGCCGCTTGTGGGCATCGGTCTGGGGCGGATGGGCCTGAAGGTAATTGAGAAAGCGGTTCATGCCTTCTTTGGACATGATCGTGGCCAGCAGGTCGAACCCGCCGGTGATCCGCACGTCCCGGTCCAGCCCCGCGATGTCGCGGACCAGTTCCGCCCAGATCAGCGGCGTATCCTCGTTGCACCACACGGTCAGGGTGGCCTGCGGCACGACCTGCCGGATACGCCGCACCAGATCGGACCACATCACATTGTGCGGATCGCGCCCCTGCATAAAGGCGGCAAAGCTGTCGGCCTTTGACCGCTGCCACGCATCCGGCAAAAAGGTCGCAGGGTCGCGCAAGGCCAGATAGATATCGACCTCGTCCTGCGGAAACAGCTGCATCATGCCCCGCAGTTTGAATTCAGCCTGCCCATACAGCACGCCATTGTCGAAAATGCGGTTCGGGATGCAGATGAAGTTGGTATTGCTCATCACCAGCCGCTGCGGTGCCTCGTCGTCCAGAATGGCGTCCAGCAGGATCTGCCGGGTCTGCGGCGAGGGTGGCGCGCCGTTCAGGTTCTGGATCGTTTCGCGCAGCAGGCGACGGTATTTGCCGGGGCCGGGGGCGCTGATACCGTGGCGTGCCAGAACGTCGCCGTTTTTCAGGATCGACTTCAGCAGACGGTCCTCGTCGGTGCAGTTGGCCCCGATATGCAGCGCGATTTCCATGACTGTCCTGTGGTATCTTGTTGTTTATCTTGCGCGCATCATACCGGGTTTTCTGGACAGGGGAACCGCTTTCCGCTAGGCGCTGTCCCCATGTCCGACACAACTGCACCGCAGATTCCGCAGCCTGACCGGCCGCAGCGCCGCCCGGCTGCGCGGCGCATCGACCTGTGGTCCGCAGGCGCCATCGCGATTGCCGCTTTGGTCGTGGCCCCGCTGGTGGCGGTGGTCTGGTTTGCGCTGACACCCACCAACAACATCTGGCCGCACCTGCTGTCCACGACCCTGCCGCGCTATCTGGCGAACACGGGCTGGCTGATGGTGGGGACGGGCGCACTGACGGCCGTAATCGGCACGGTAACGGCATGGCTGGTGGTCATGTACCGCTTTCCGGGGCGGCGCTGGCTGCAATGGGCCCTGCTGATGCCGCTGGCGGTGCCGGCCTATGTGGGGGCCTATGCATTGGTCGATTTTCTGGATTACGCGGGTCCGGTCCAGACCGCGTTGCGCCAGACCTTTGGCTGGGAATCGTCGCGCGACTATTGGTTTCCGCGCGTCCGCACCCGTGGGGCGGCCACGGTGGTCATCGCGCTGGCGCTTTATCCTTATGTTTATCTGCTGGCACGGGCTGCCTTTCGGGAACAAAGCGGCTCGGGGTTCGAGGTCGCCCGCGCGCTGGGGGCCGGACCGATCGCCCGGTTCTGGCGCGTCGGCCTGCCCCTGGCCCGACCGGCGATCGTGGCAGGCGTGGCCGTTGTCATGATGGAAACGGTGAACGATTTCGGCACGGTCGATTATTTCGCCGTCCAGACCCTGACGACGGGGATCTTTTCCGTCTGGCGCCAAGGCGGCAATCTGGGCGGGGCGGCGCAGATCGCCTGCGTGATCCTGACGGTCATCGTCTTGCTGGTCGGTGCGGAAAAGGCGTCGCGCCGCCGGCTGCGGTTTGCGGCATCCGCGCGCAACGTGCGCCCGGTGACACCGGCCCGGTTGCGGGGGGCGGGGGCCTGGATCGCCACGCTGGTCTGTGTGGTGCCCATCCTGCTGGGGTTCGTCCTGCCGGTGGCGGTGCTGACCTCCCATGCCCTGACCGCCGCCCAGTGGACGGCACCCGGTCTGGCGCTGGCGCTGGGGCGCACCCTGATCGTCTGTGGTGCGGCGGCCCTGCTTGCGGTGATCGGCGGCGTGTTCATGGTCTACGGCACCCGGATGTCGGGACGGCGGATGCCGCTCGTGTTGTTGCCGGTCACGGCCATGGGCTATGCCGCGCCGGGGGCGGTGCTGGCGCTGGGCATCCTTGT
>JBBREW010000275.1:0-4398 GCA_038225335.1 Rhodobacterales bacterium | reverse complement strand
AGGGGCTGCCATGTCTGAACCCATGACGAACATCGAAATAGAGGATGTCTTATCCTCCATCCGGCGTCTTGTGGCAGATGGCGATCAGTCCAAGGCACCTGTTGCGGGTGCAACACCCGTCGATGCGCCGCGCAAGGCTGGGAAACTGGTCCTGACACCCTCATGGCGTGTCGATATCCCGCCTGAACCGATCGTTCTGGCCGCCGAATCGCGGGTTGATGTGCCAAAGGCGGCTGTGCCGCCCCATATGCCACCAGCGATGCAGCCCACTGTGGCCCCGACGATGCCACCCACGATGGCCCCGCCCGTGCCGACAGGCGACCGCGTCAGTCTGCTGTCAAAGGTCGCCGTGCTGGAAGCCGCGGTGCAGGCACAACCGGACGATTGGGAACCCGACGGCACCGGCACCGATACGGATTTAAGTTGGGCGCGGGCCGGGTTTCGCGGCGATGCCGAAGTCACCGATGCGGAACTGGCAACGCCGGACGCCCCCGGTGATCAGGACACCGCCGTTACTGCGCCCGCCGACCCGGTCGGAGGATGGCCGCAGGAAAGCTGGCGGACCGCTGCGATTTCCGACGCCGATTGGCCAGATACCTTGGCAGAGGCCGCACGCCGCTATGGCGCTGATGACCAAGAATCCGATATTCCGGTTGCGGAATTCCGCCACCACCGGCCCGACAACGTCGCACGGCCAGACCCCGATGACAGCGATTTCAACGATGATCTGATCGGCGGTCCGGACCTTGGATTTGATCCCGAAGACATGATCGACAGTTTCCTGTCCGGCGACCCGATGATCGACCAAGCTGTGCTGCGCGACATGGTGCGCGACATCGTCCGGCAGGAATTGCAGGGCAAGCTGGGCGAACGCATCACCCGCAACGTCCGCAAGCTCGTCCGGCGTGAAATTCACCGGGTGCTGACGACGCAATCCTTCGACTGATCGCTGTCACGCGGCATGACAGGTGCCGCCAGTGCCAGCAGGGCAGGCAGATCCAGATGGCGCGCCACGTGGTCAGCCAGCGCATCCAGCGTATCCTGCACGGTCGCACCGTAATCGCCCACCTGCACCGGCTTGCCAAAGCGCGACAGATAGGCCGCGCGGAACGCATCCGCGGCAAACAACCCATGCAGATAGCAGCCCATCACACGCCCGTCGTCCGATTGCGCACCGGCGGGGCGTCCGTCCAGCATCAGCCAAGGGCGGTCCGTGGCCGGCCCGTCCGTCTGCCCAAGGTGGATTTCGTATCCCGCCACCGCATCGCCCGTCGGCAGATAGGTGGCTTGCGACAAGGACAGCCGCTTGTGTCGGCCCATCACCGTGGTCACATCCAGATGACCAAGGCCCGGCACCACACCGGGCGGCCCTTCGATGCCGTCGGGGTCCGCGATACTGCGCCCCAGCATCTGATAGCCGCCGCAAATGCCCATGACATGACCGCCCCTGCGAATATGCGCGGCAATGTCGATATCCCAGCCTTGCGCGCGCAGATGGGCCAGATCGGCAATGGTGGATTTTGAACCCGGCAACAGGATCAGATCGGCGTCAAGCGGCAGGGGACGGCCTTCGGCTATGATGTCGACGCTGACATCGGGGGTGGTGGACAGGGGATCCAGATCGTCGAAATTCGCAATCCGGTTTAGCCGGGGAACGACGATGCGCAGCGGCCCGCCGGGACGGCTGGCCACGTCCATCACATCTTCGGCAGGCAGGCGCCACGCTTGGGAGAACCATGGCAGCACACCTAATGACGGCCAGCCCGTGCGCGCGGCAATGGTGACCAGCCCATCGGCAAACAGCGTCGGATCGCCGCGAAACTTGTTGATTGCAAACCCTTTTATCATGGCCGCATCGGCCGGGTCGAGCACCGCATGCGTGCCGACAATCTGTGCGATGACACCGCCCCGGTCGATGTCCCCGATCAGCACCACCGGCACGGCGGCGGCGGCGGCAAAGCCCATGTTCGCAATATCGCCTTGCCGCAGATTGACCTCTGCGGGGCTGCCGGCGCCTTCGACGATGATCAGGTCGCAGGTCTGTGCCAGTCGGTAAAAGCTGTCCAGAACCGCGGGCATCAGTGTCGGTTTCAACTGCCCATAGGCGCGGGCCTGCACGGTCGCGACCCGCTGCCCCTGCACGATGACCTGAGAGCCGATGTCGGTTTCCGGTTTCAGCAGGACGGGGTTCATGTCGATCACCGGATCGCGGCCACAGGCCAAAGCTTGCAACGCCTGTGCGCGGCCGATTTCACCACCATCCACTGTGACGGCTGCATTGTTGGACATGTTCTGGGGCTTGAAGGGGGCGACCCGCAGGCCCATCCGCGTCGCGGCGCGGGCGATCCCCGCAACCAGCATGGATTTGCCGACATTTGATCCTGCACCCTGGATCATGATCGCCCGTGTCATCTGTCGCTCTCCTGTGGTGGACGGCCTTCGCGTCGGGGCAGGATGCCCGAACCCGGTACCGGATCACCATAAAAAAACGCGACCCTGGCAGGGGCCGCGTTTCACGTGTCAGACCGGAAAGGTTCAGGCGGCGCGTGCGTCCTGTTCGGCTGCGTTCCGGCGTTCGCTTTCTTCGCGCGACAGGGCGACGGATGTCCGCACACCTTTGCCAACAAAATCCATCAGGCCCGATACAACCCGTTCGTTCGGGTCGATTCCGGCACAGGACAAAACTTCACGACCGTCACGCGACCGCGCCCAGCGGGCGATCTGTTCCGGGCCGTTCCCATATTTCTTGTCGTCCGCGATTGCGTCGTCCAGAGCAGCCAGCACAACGGCAGCAAAAAGTTTCCGGGCACGGTTGCCCTGTTCATTGTTAAACGCTGTGCCGTCGACGAAATCTCTCATCATAGGTCCTTCTCGTTTTTTTCGCTCTTGTGGTTTGCGGCGTGAGGCTCCTTATGCCTCATCGCGGATGATTCGGGCGGGCTGTTTCGGAATGGCTGCCATGCGTTTCATGCATGGCTTGGTGGCGGCCATACGCGTATTTAGTCTTCTTGCCAGCGTACCATGTGCCAGATATAGACCCTGTTACATCTGCATCAACCTTTTGACACATTTTTGACACGAAGTGAATCATGCCCAAAATCAACGGTAACGAAATCCGCCCCGGCAACGTTCTGGAACACGACGGCGGCCTTTGGGGCGCTGTCAAGGTCGATCACGTAAAGCCCGGAAAGGGTGGAGCTTTCGCTCAGGTTGAGTTGAAAAACCTGCGTGACGGCCGCAAGCTGAACGAACGTTTTCGGTCTGCCGACAAGGTCGAAAAGGTGACGCTGGATCAAAAGGACCAGCAGTTCCTGTTCGAATCCGACGACATGCTGACCTTCATGGACAGCGAAACCTATGAACAGATCGCCCTGCCTGCCGATATCCTTGGGAACCGCCGTCCGTTTCTGCAGGACGGTATGATTGTCCACATCGAATACTATGGCGAAGAGGCGCTGAACGTGACCTTGCCGCTGAAGATCGTGTGCAAGGTTGTGGAAACAGAGCCTGTCGTCAAAGGTCAGACCGCCGCCAACAGTTTCAAGCCTGCCATCCTTGATAACGGTGTGCGGGTCATGATCCCGCCCTTCGTCGGCACGGACGAAGACATCGTCGTGAACACGGAACTGTTCGAATACGTCGAACGCGCCTGATCTGTCGTGGCGGCCCGGCTGTGTGTCAGCCGGGCGGTCCGCGCGGGTCCGGGGTCTGCGTCATCTGATCCTCCTCCATCCTGGGGGCAGGGATGACGGTCAAAGATGACTATTTCATAAAGACGTGTCGGCGATATCGCCTGTCTGCACGGTCAGGGTGGCACTTTCTGTCTGCATGTCACGGGCCCGGTCGAACCGCAGATCCGCGATGCCCTGCGATCCGGCCACGCTGTGCAGGGTGCCCGCCACGCGGTCGCCGGACATGATGGGTTCGCCCGGGGCGGCGTGCCCGGTGATGTGGACGCGGACCAGCCCCTTGCGCAGGGTGGCCTTGTGTTTCATGCGGGCAACGATTTCCTGACCGACAAAACAGCCCTTGCGGAAATCGACCCCGTGCAGCCGTTCAAAACCGGCCTCCAGAATATAGGTGTCCGGGGTCAGTTCACGCCCTGCTTCGGGCACAAGGTGCGTCACGCGCAGGCTGTCCCAGTCGGTTGCGTCCGACAGATCGGTGTCGCCGTAAACCCGCCAGCCCAGCGCCGGATCGCGCGGATCGGACAGGGCACCGTCAGGGGGGGTGCCTGTCCCCCGCGAGACGACCATCGGCAGTTCCGCGAGCTGCACAGCCGCGCGCAGCCGGTACATCGTCAGACGCTGCAACAACGCAGGGGCCTGAAAGGCTGCCACGTCGATCAGCAGACGTTCGGGTTCACCGATGACAAAGAAATCGGCCAGATACTTGCCC
>JBBREW010000274.1:0-4407 GCA_038225335.1 Rhodobacterales bacterium | reverse complement strand
AGGGCGAGACAGCAACCAGTGTTGCCGCCATGAGTGTCGCGCGTCGGGTAAGCATTTGATTTTCCCTTTCCAGAGTTTAGGTTCTTTCAGATGCTTGGACTTCCGTCCAATCAGCGTCGTTGCGATGCCACAACGTTGCACGACATCCCGTCAAATGCGCAGTGGCGTTCCTGCAGCATGGCAGTGTTAAACTTCCCAGCGTTTCGGCAAAAAGCATCCTTGGCAATCACGCAAAAGGTAGGACACACGAATACCATTGGTGCTATCCAGCCTTTTCCGGTAAACTGCAATTTGCGGACACTTTGGCCTTTGCGAAATCGCTGGCCTGCCATTTGCTGCTGCACATTTTCTTTTTTGGTAAAGGTTGAGTGTCGGGGCTACCGCCATACGAGAGGATGTTGCCATGCGGCTCGACATACACAATTCCGATGTACCACTTCTCTGTCAGGCGTGCGAAGCGCGCCATCGGGGCATCTGCGGCGCACTTGAGCCCCAGCAGTTGCGCCAGCTTGGACGCCAGACCGGGCGACGGGAGGTGGTAGCTGGAACCGAGCTTGTTGCAGCGGGTGTTCCGACCGATGGCTACGCAAACATCCTGAGCGGTATCGTCAAATTGAGCAAATCGATGGCAGACGGACGCCAGCAGATTGTCGGGCTTCAATTTGCCCCCGACTTTGTCGGGCGCCCATTTGCCACAAGCAGCGACGTCACCGCCGAGGCCGCGAGCACTGTGCGAATTTGTACTTTTCCGCGCAGCGCCTTAGAAGACATGGTCCGTCAATCGCCGGGTCTAGAACATCGCCTGCACGAGCAAGCCCTGCGCGAACTCGATGACGCACGGGAGTGGATGATGACACTGGGACAGAAGTCCGCTGCCGAAAAGGTTGCGACATTCCTGTTGCTTCTGTCGCGCCATGTTAATCCTTTGGTGGAAGGGTACTCGCACCATCTGGAAATCCCGCTGAAGCGATTGGACATTGCAGATTTTCTGGGGCTGACCGTCGAAACGGTCAGCCGTCATTTGTCGCAATTGCGCAAAGCGGGGGTTCTTGCGATAGAGAAGAACCGGTTGGTGACGGTGAACAATTTCAGCGCACTGGAGGCCGCGGCAGGTTTATGACGTTCGACCGTGCATCCGTGCGGCGGTAGAGCGGCAAAAGATGATCATAATCGAAAGCCAGATGTCGCCGTAACGCCACGAAAAGGCTGCGGAGCTGGTAGCCAAGGCTTTCAGCATCTTCGCGCTTTTGAAGAACAGCAAACGCCATGATCGCATCCTTCACCTCATAGACCTGATCTTCGTCTTCAACATGTTCAGCCCGCAGTCGTGTGATGATCGGGGTCATGTCGGGGTGCGCGGCCAGAAGGACGGGGAAAATGATGCCGTCTTCCATCTGGTGACTGTAGTGCAATGTTCTTTGAAGGGATTCCAGCAGCTCTGATGCGACCCAAGTATCGACGCATGACGGCAAGCCGTCGGCCAGCCTTTCAAGCGCACGACACAGCTCTGCCTGCTCGGCCAAACATGACTCGTACTGCGACGCGATTGCACCGATGGTCGCATCTTCAGGTACGCGCAAGGCTGTTGCTCCTTTATCTGACCTGCCGATCAAAAGCAGACTGCAAGCCTACTGCGCAATTGCGGTAAAGCTTTGATCCATATCAATTGGCGACCCTCACAATCATGTAGGACTTGAACTGACTTCAAGAGACCGACCGGAGCGTACAGGGTGTCAGACATAACGACATTGACCCGCACATTTTACCCTGAACAGACTTGGGATGTTCAAGGAAATCTGCAGCAGGCAGAGGCCCAGACCCATGTCCGGTCGCTGGCCAATGGGAGCGGGCAAATTGTCCTTTCGATACCTGACCTGCGCTGCGGTGGATGTGTCGCAACGGTCGAGCGCACCTTGAACGCGCGACCGGAGGTGGCATCGGGGCGCGTTAACCTGACCCTGAAACAGGCCGTCGTGACCCTCACGACTGCAGACACCGACCCCCTGCTGATGATCACGGCGCTGAACGCGCTGGGATACCCGGGAATACCTGTGGATATGGATCATCCCGACACAAACGCTTCTGACACGACCGGCATTGGCCTTTTGCGTGCGATCGCCGTGGCGGGGTTCGGGGCGACCAACATTATGCTGCTGTCTGTCGCTGTCTGGTCGGGTGCGGCAGGCGAGACCCGGGATACCTTTCACGTGATTTCTGCCCTGATCGCGGTGCCTGTCGTTGCCTATGCCGGGCAGCCGTTTTTTCGATCTGCGCTGCAGGCGTTGCGGGCTGGGCGATTGAATATGGATGTCCCGATTGCAGTGGCTGTCGTGCTTGCATTGATGCTCAGCCTGGTTGAGACACTGCGCGGCGGAGAGCAGGCCTTTTTCGACGCCGCCGTAACCCTGCTGTTTTTCCTGCTGACAGGACGCTACTTCGATCATCTGATGCGGGAACGGGCGCGAAGTGCGGTATCCGGGTTGGCCCGGTTGTCGCCGCGCGGGGCAATGCTGCATGAGCCCGACGGAACACTGACCTATGCACCATTGCGTGCAATCAAACCCGGTATGGTCATCGTGATTGGTCCGGACGAGCGCGTGCCGGTCGATGTCCAGATCATCTCGGGTCACACTGATCTGGACCGGTCACTTGTGACAGGCGAAGCGATGCCGGTCTCTGCTGGCTTTGGTGATACATTGGATGCCGGAACCCTGAACTTGACCGGGACCATCAAGGCGGACGTGTTGCGGTCGGCGGATGAGTCATTTCTGGCGCAGATGATACGGATGCAGTCCGAAGCTGAAACCGGGCGCGGCACGTATGTACGCATCGCCGACCGCGCGGCACGCCTTTACGCACCTGTCGTGCATCTGCTGGCATTGGCGACATTCGTCACTTGGGTCTTCATGACACGCGACTGGCATACGTCGGCTTTTGTTGCGATCAGCGTCCTGATCATCACTTGTCCCTGCGCACTGGGCCTTGCGGTGCCGGCCGCGCATGTTGTCGCGTCCGGGCGTCTGATGCGCATGGGCATCCTGATGAAGGACGGCGCTGCGCTGGAACGGCTGGCCGACATTGACCGTGTGGTCTTTGACAAGACGGGCACCTTGACGGTCGGGACCACAGCAAAAAGTTTCGGGACCGATGACCCCACACTTCGCGCAGCGGTCAAGGCTTTGGCCTTGCGGTCGGTCCATCCGGCGGCCCGCGCGATCGCGAACAGTTTGCCGGACCAGCCTGCGGCGCTGGACGATATAATCGAAGTGCCCGGGTTCGGCATCGAAGGCCGTATTGGCGGACGTGTCGCCCGGTTGGGTCGTGCGGATTGGGTGGCCGTTGTCGCTGGTAATGCCTTCGGACGCGCCAGCCCGGTCTTTGCTTTTGCGAATGGACCTGCAATGTCGTTCGATCTGGTTGAAACGCTGCGGCCAGGTGCAGCCCATGCCGTTACGGTCTTTGCTCAATCCGGCATTCCGGTTTCCATGCTGACGGGCGACATTGCGCAGCGCGCCAATGGTATCGCGGACGAGTTGGACATTGTTGACGTCAGGTCTGGGAACACACCCGCAGACAAGATCGCGGTGTTGACGGCCATTCGCGAAGACGGCCACTATGCCTTGATGGTCGGCGACGGGCTTAACGATGCGGCAGCACTGGCGGCCGCACATGTTTCAATGGCCCCGTCAAGTGCGTCGGATGCTGGCCGGACCGCTGCCGATTTCATCTTTCTGCGTGACGGACTCGACGCGGTCCCGGCGGCATGGCGTGTGGCACGCGATACGGCCCGGATCGTCCGTCAGAATTTTGGCCTGGCCATTGTCTACAACTGCTTAGCGATCCCGCTGGCGATGGCGGGTCTGGTTACGCCGCTGATCGCAGCGATTGCGATGTCGGCCTCGTCTGTTGTGGTGATCGGCAATGCGCTTCGCCTCAACCGGCCGGTCAGGCCGCGCCCGATCCCAGAATTTGGCAAAATGTCTGGCGCGCGCCGGGCAAAGGTGGCCGCATGACTATCCTACTGTTCCTGATCCCGACCACGTTGTTCATGGGGTGCGTCGGACTAACCGTATTCTTTTGGTCACTGCGCAGCAATCAATACGACGACCTGTCCGGCGACGCCGAGCGCATTCTTTTCGATGACGACCGCCCCCTTCCGGCTGCACCCGGTCAAACGTTTCAATCGACCAAGGAAACCGCTTTATGATGTCTAACCTCACCAGCACCGAACGCGCGAGGGCGATGCTTATCACAGGCGCGGGCGTTTTGATCGGCCTGACGATGGCCGCGGTGGGTCGCAATGACCCGATGGGCGCACATGGATGGCTGATCCTGGTGTTCTGCGGCGTGCTGTTCTTTCTCGTTGGCCAAAAGCTTTACGATGCAGAGCCTGTCGAGGACCGCAGC
>JBBREW010000273.1:0-4433 GCA_038225335.1 Rhodobacterales bacterium | reverse complement strand
AGGCCATGCACCGCGCGGCGGGCAGCGTCACCCGTCAACCAGCGGCTTTCACCCGTCGCCGTGGCGATGCGGCCATCCAGCGTGCTGGCCAGTTTCAGGGTGACCAGCGGACGGCCCTGCAGGATGCGCCGGAAAAACCCGGCGTGGTCGTTGTCGGCGGTCCTGCGCATCAGACCGACCTCTACCGCGATACCGGCCTGCTGCAACCGCGCGATGCCCTGCCCCGCAACCCGCGGGTCCGGATCGCCCGTAGCCACGACGACCCGCGACAGACCTGCCGCAATCAGCGCGTCCGCACAGGGCGGCGTGCGTCCGGTATGGGCACAGGGTTCCAGCGTCACATAGGCCACGGCCCCGCGTGCCGCCTCGCCCGCCTGATCAAGGGCCACCTGTTCCGCATGAGGACGCCCACCGGTCTGGGTCCAGCCGCGCCCCACGATGACGCCGTCCCGCACGATGACACAGCCGACTGCCGGGTTCGGCCAGACCTGCCCCATGCCCCGCCGCCCCAGAGCAAGGGCAAGGGTCATGAACCGGGTGTCGGCGGCGGTCATGTTTCCGATTTGTTGTTCGGGCGCAGATCGTTCATGAATTTCTCGAAATCATCGGCAGCCTGGAAGTTCTTGTAGACGCTGGCAAAGCGGACATAAGCGACGGTGTCAATCCGCGCGAGGCTTTCCATCACGATCTCTCCGATGGTGCCGGACGGAATGTCGGTGTCACCGAGGCTTTCCAGACGCCGGACAATGCCGCTGATCATCTGGTCCATCCGTTCGGGTTCCACCGGGCGTTTCTGCAACGCGATGCGGATCGAACGTTCCAGCTTGTCCCGGTCGAAATCCTCGCGGCGGCCATTGGATTTGATGACCACAAGATCACGCAGCTGGACCCGTTCATAGGTCGTGAACCGCCCGCCGCAGGCCGGGCAGAACCGCCGCCGCCGGATGGCGACGTGATCCTCTGCCGGGCGGGAATCCTTGACCTGCGTATCGACGTTTCCACAAAAAGGGCAGCGCATGATGGGTGGTATTCCTCTGTCCGGTCTTGGGTCGCCGCCCAAGTTATCCACAGCGACTATAGGACCGCCCCTAGGGTTTGGGTAGGGGGCTGTCGCAGCAACTGCATCTGCCCGGTGATGTGAGTCTTTTCTGCACAACCAGCGGCGCAGCGCCTGTTGACGGACCTGCCGCCCGCAGGAGCGGCAGGTGACCGGGGCGCTGCCCCGGACCCCGGGATATTTCGAACGAGAAGAAGGGGGGCGGGCAGTCTGCTGCGGGCACGGATCAGAACTGCGTGATGACGCGGGGCCGGGGGTAGCCAGAGCGTCGTCAGCGGGTACGGTTCGGGCGCGGCCGGTATCGTCCTGTCGCCACGTGACGCAAAGGATCGCACCATGACACGCATGACCGCAAAGGATTTCGGCCCCAAGCTGCTGGAGTTGTATGATTTTTACGCCCATGGCCTGATTACCAAACGGCAGTTTCTGGACGGGGCCGCAAAGTTCGCGGTCGGCGGGCTGACGGCTGCCGGGATACTGGGACTGATGGGCCCGAATTACGCATGGGCCGAACAGGTGTCGTTCAACGACGAGGAGATCGTGCCGGAATACATCACCTATCCATCGCCCAACGGACATGGCGAGGTGCGGGGCTATCTGGTGCGGCCTGCGGGGGTTGACGGCCCTTTGCCCGCGGTGGTCGTGGTCCACGAAAATCGGGGCCTGAACCCCTATATCGAGGACGTCGCCCGGCGGCTGGCCAAGGCGGGTTTCATGGCGCTGGCCCCCGACGGGCTGACATCCGTGGGCGGTTATCCGGGCAATGATGCCGAAGGGCGCGACCTGCAGTCCAGCGTCGATCCCGAAAAGCTGATGAACGACTTTTTTGCCGCTGTGGAATTCATGATGGCGCATGCGGATTCGACGGGCAATGTGGGGATCACCGGGTTCTGTTATGGCGGCGGGGTCGCCAATGCGGCGGCTGTCGCCTATCCCGAACTGAAAGCGGCGGTGCCTTATTACGGGCGTCAGGCCGATACCGCCGACGTGCCGCAGATCATGGCCCCTCTGCTGATCCATTATGCGGAACTGGACGAGCGGGTGAACGAAGGCTGGCCCGCCTATGAGGCGGCACTGCAAGAGCACGGCAAGACCTATGAGGCGCATATCTATCCGGGTGTGAACCACGGGTTCCACAACGATAGCACGCCCCGCTATGATGCAGAAGCGGCAGAGCTGTCATGGGAACGCACGCTGGCCCATTTCAAGACGCATCTGGCCTGATGAGACGACGGGGACCGCGCCGGGCAGCGTGGTCCCCGTCTTTTGTCAGCGGAACAGGGTGCGGCCCTGTTCGTCGATCATCTGCCGGGCCTTGGCGGCAGAGATCGTCATCGCCTCTGTCCGGTCCTGCAGGGTGTCGGCGCGGATCAGGTGATGTTCACGCAGGGTGCCGTCGACCTCTGCCGTGATCCGGGCGGCAACGCGCCAGACATTCCCGTCCTTGATCGGTTCGGGCAGGATGCTGAAACCCTTGTACTCCTCCGGATCGACAAGCGCGGCTGTGTCGGGTTCCGCAGAGGATTTGCCACCAAACAAACGTGAAAACAGGGACATCATCACTCCTTACTGATCAAGAAACGACCGCAGTTTGCGCGACCGGGACGGATGTTTCAGTTTGCGCAGCGCCTTTGCCTCGATCTGACGGATCCGTTCGCGGGTCACGCTGAATTGCTGGCCGACTTCTTCGAGGGTGTGGTCGGTGTTCATGCCGATGCCGAAGCGCATCCGCAGCACGCGTTCCTCGCGCGGGGTCAGGGAGGCCAGCACGCGGGTCGTGGTTTCCTTCAGGTTTTCCTGAATGGCGGAATCCAGCGGCAGGATCGCGTTCTTGTCTTCGATGAAATCGCCAAGCTGGCTGTCTTCTTCGTCGCCAATCGGGGTTTCCAGCGAAATCGGTTCCTTGGCGATCTTCATCACCTTGCGGACCTTTTCCAACGGCATCTGCAGCTTTTCGGCCAGTTCTTCGGGCGTGGGTTCGCGGCCGATTTCGTGCAGCATCTGCCGACCGGTGCGCACCAGTTTGTTGATCGTCTCGATCATGTGGACGGGAATACGGATCGTGCGGGCCTGATCGGCGATGGACCGGGTGATCGCCTGCCTGATCCACCATGTCGCATAGGTGCTGAATTTATAGCCGCGACGGTATTCGAACTTGTCGACGGCCTTCATCAGGCCGATGTTGCCTTCCTGAATAAGATCAAGAAATTGCAGTCCGCGGTTGGTGTATTTCTTGGCGATGGAGATGACGAGGCGCAGGTTGGCTTCGACCATTTCCTTCTTGGCCTGACGGGCCTCTTTTTCGCCCTTCTGGACCTGCGACACGATCCGGCGGAATTCGGTGATGTCCACACCGACGTATTGGCCGACCTGCGCCATGTCGTTGCGCAGCTCTTCGATCTTGTCGGTGGACCGTTCCACCAGCGCCTGCCAGCCACGGCCCGCCTTGTCGGCGATCTCTTCCAGCCAGTTGGGGTCCAGCTCTCGGCCGCGGTAGGCGTCGATGAATTCACGGCGGTTGATGCGGGCCTGATCGGCCAGTTTGACCATCGCGGAATCGATCTGCATGATCCGGCGGTTGATGCCGTACAACTGGTCGATCAGGGCTTCGATGCGGTTGTTGTGCAGATGCAGCGAATTGACCAGTTCCACGATTTCGGACCGCAGCGTCTGATAGGTTTCTTCTTCCTTGGACGAAAAACTGCTGTCTTCGTTCAGGGTCGCGGACATGCGGGCGTCCTGCATTTCCGACAGCTTGCCGAAATCGCGGGCGATCACTTCGAGCGTTTCCAGCACGCGCGGTTTCAGCGCGGCTTCCATCGCGGCAAGGCTCATGTTGGCCTGTTCGTCGTCGTCCTCGTCGTCGTCCTTGGCGATGGGGTTGCCGTCGGCATCCAGATCGTCGCTGTCGCCCAGATCCTTCACGGCTGTGTCGCTGCCAGTGGTGACAACGGCTTCTTCGCCGTCATCTTCGCCCAACTGGGTGCCAAAGGTCGTTTCAAGGTCGATGACATCGCGCAGCAGGATGTCTTCGGACAAAAGTTCGTCGCGCCAGATGGTGATCGCCTGAAACGTCAGCGGGCTTTCACACAGCCCGAGGATCATCGTGTTGCGACCCGCCTCGATCCGCTTGGCGATGGCGATTTCGCCTTCGCGCGACAGCAGTTCGACGCTGCCCATTTCGCGCAGATACATGCGCACCGGATCGTCGGTGCGGTCCAGCTTTTCGGCCTCGGCGCCGCCCAGTGCCAGATCGCGCGATCCGGCGACGGTCGCGATCTCTGTGCTGCCGGTGGGTTCTTCGCTTTCTTCGGACTCTTCTTCTTCAGTGACCTGAATGCCCATTTCGGACAACATCGACATCACATCCTCGATC
>JBBREW010000272.1:0-4439 GCA_038225335.1 Rhodobacterales bacterium | reverse complement strand
TGCGGGCCACGCTTTCGAACATCGCGACAATGCCCGCAGGCGGCATCTGGTCCAGAACCCCGGCTGCGATTTCGTCCTGCGTCCAGATCAGGGATTTCGCCGGGTCATGCAGCATCGCCCAATCGCCGAACATCCGGGTGCTGACCTGTCTGCTGATCAGCAGGTTGACCCCGACGTGGCGGTCATCGCGACAGATGCGCGTATAGGCGGCCGTCACCTGTTCCGCAGGCCCTTCAAGAAGCTGCAGATAAATGTCGTGGCGGCACACCAGCGCACCGGTAATGTCGTCGCGCTCATTGCACCTGCGCGCGTTGCTCAGAATGCTGCTCAGGATCGCGACATCATAACCAAACGGCTGCGAGGCATAGATAAGCTGGGTAAGTTCTGGGATGACCGTCACTCCTGCTGGGACCAGACGACCTTCGCATCCGCGCAAGGGCATCCTGATCGTGTCTTGTTGCGGGCAGCTTAGCCGACATTGCCGCTGGCGCAACACAACAACGGGGTGGGCCGTTGTGTGAAATTCAGCCCAGACAGCAGCGTGGTGATCCCGGGACGACTCGAACGCCCAACATCCTGATTAGAAGTCAGGTGCTCTATCCAGTTGAGCTACGGGACCAACAGGGTCGTGATAGCGCCTCACCAAACCGGGCGCAACACGCGCTGGCCGCATGGGCCGCGCAAAGGAGGACGTGCTGGTCAAAATAATTCGCAACACCACCTTGACCTTCCCACTACTGGAAGGCCCATATCAGGGTCATCGCCACAAAAGGGCCATGTCATGTCAGCCACACTCCCCCTGCATTTCGATATTTCGGGCATGTCCTGTGCGGCCTGTGCCGGGCGCGCGGAACGGGCCATGACGGCGGTGCCGGGGATCGGTGCCGCGTCGGTCAATTTTGCCACCGGACAGGGTGTCGTCACCTTGGGCGGCGCTGCAATCGGGGCCGTGACCGATGCCTTGCAAAAGGCGGGATACCCTGCCGTCACGCAGCCCATCGCCTTGACCGTCGGCGGCATGACCTGTGCCGCCTGTGCCGCACGGGTGGAACGGGTGCTGACCGACCTGCCGGGGGTCACAGGCGCATCCGTGAACCCGGTCACCGGGCGCGCTGTCGCCGACCTGCTGATCGGGGCGACAACGCCCGCCGATCTGGCGCAGGCGGTCAGTGCCGCAGGCTATCCCGCACACCTTGATGCCGGGGCCGACGCCGGGGGCCAGCCCGCGGATGCCGGGGCTGCGGAACGCAAGGCGCTTGGCCGCGACACGGTCATCGCGGCAGTGCTGACAGCACCGGTCTTCGTGCTGGAAATGGGGGCGCATCTGATCCCCGGCATGGCTGCGTTCCTGCATCAGGGGATCGGACACCAGACGAACTGGACGATCCAGTTCCTGCTGGTCACCGCCGTTCTGCTGGGTCCGGGGCGTCGCTTCCTGACCGTTGGCCTGCCGTCCCTGTGGCGCGGGCACCCGGACATGAACTCCCTTGTGGCCCTTGGGGCGCTGGCGGCGTGGCTTTATTCCACGGTTGCGCTGATGATGCCGACCTTGCTGCCGCCCGATGCCCGCGTCGTCTATTACGAGGCAGCCGCCGTCATCGTCACCCTGATCCTGCTGGGCCGCTGGCTTGAATCCCGGGCCAAGGGGCAGGCCGGTGCCGCGATCCGCGCGCTGGCCGGACTGCGGCCCGCCACGGCCCAGGTGGACCGGGACGGCACCCTGACCGACGTGGCCACCGCATCCCTTGCCATCGGCGACATTGTCGTCGTGCGGCCGGGGGAACGGTTGCCCGTAGATGGCACGGTCCTGTCCGGCAGCGGCTATATCGACGAAAGCCTGCTGACCGGCGAACCCACCCCGATCGCCACCCGCCCCGGCCAGCGGGTCACCGGCGGCACGGTCAATGGCAACGCAGTTCTGCGGGTCCGGGCACAGGCCGTGGGCGCGCAGACCGTTCTGGCGGGCATCGTGCGGATGGTGTCCGACGCGCAGGGTGCGAAACTGCCCATTCAGGCGCTTGCAGACCGGATCGTGGTGCGCTTTGTGCCTGCGGTGCTGGTGCTGGCCGCCACCACTGTGCTGGTCTGGCTGACCGTCGGCCCGGCCCCTGCCCTGCCGCATGCGCTGGTCGCAGGCATGTCGGTTCTGATCATCGCCTGCCCCTGCGCTATGGGTCTTGCCACGCCGGTCAGCGTGATGGTGGGCAGCGGGCGGGCCGCCGACCTTGGCGTGCTGTTTCGCCGGGGCGACGCGCTGCAGCGCCTGTCAGAGGCAACCGTGATCGCCTTTGACAAGACCGGCACCCTGACCGAAGGCCAGCCGGACCTGACACATTTGACGGTGCTGCCGGGCCTGGATCAGGACACCGTCCTGTCGCGCATCGCAGCGGCAGAAGAATCAAGCGACCACCCCCTCGCCCGCGCCATCGTCAAGACCGTCAAGGCGCGCGGTCTCGCCCTGCCCCCGGCACAGCAGGTCACGGCCCTGCCCGGCATGGGACTGTCAGCGCGCGTCGATGGCGCTGACCTGCTGATCGGCGCAGACCGGCTGATGCAGGATCATGACATCGCGGTCACGGCACTGGCGGCGGCGGCAGAACAGATCACCGCCGCGGCGGCGACCCCGGTCTATGCCGCGATGGACGGACAGCTTGTGGCGGTGCTGGGTCTGTCCGACCCGGTCAAACCCAGCGCCGCAAAGGCCATCGCCGCAGCGCAAAAGGCAGGCCTGCGCGTGGCCATGATCACCGGCGACACGCAGGCCACAGCGGATGCCGTGGCAGCCCGGCTTGGCATCACGACGGTCCATGCGGCCCTGCGCCCGGCCGGCAAGCTAGTGGCCCTGCAGGACCTGCGGCGGGCGGGCGACACGGTCGTCTTTGTGGGCGACGGCATCAACGACGCACCGGTGCTGGCCGCAGCGGATGTGGGGATCGCTGTCGGCACCGGGGCGGATGTGGCGATGGAAACCGCCGATGTGGTGCTGATGTCCGGCGATTTGACAGGGATTACCCGCGCGATGTCCCTGTCGCGAGCAACCTTGCGCAATATCCGCCAGAACCTGTTCTGGGCCTTTGCCTATAATGTCGCCCTGATCCCGGTCGCCGCGGGTGTCCTTTATCCCCTGACAGGACATATGCTGTCCCCGATGCTGGCGGCAGGGGCCATGGCCGCATCCAGCGTGATTGTTGTCGGCAACGCCCTGCGGCTGCGCCGGGCGGGGGATCTGTCATGAATATCGGCGATGTGGCACAGCGCACCGGCCTGCCTGCGAAAACCATCCGCTATTACGAAGAGATCGGCCTGATCAAACCGGCCCGTGATCCCAATGGCTACCGGGCGTTCACGCCCGCTGATCTGCACCAGCTTGCGTTTCTGGGGCGCGCCCGCGCGCTGGGATTCACGATCGAGGATTGCCGCCGCCTGCTGGCCCTGTGGCAGGACCGGGGCCGCGCCAGTGCAGATGTGCGCGCCCTGGCCAAGGATCATCTGGCCGCCATCGACGCCAAGATAGAGGATCTGTCCGCCATGCGTGCCACCCTTGCGGATCTGGTCACCGCCTGTGCAGGCGATGACCGACCCGACTGCCCGATCCTGAACAACCTTCAGCCCGTGGCAGCCCCGCTGATGGACCTTGTCAAAAGATGAAATCGTCGTTGCTGAGGCTGCTCAGCTGCATGTTTTCGACCGTCAGTGTGCCTTCGACAAAGGTAAAGACGACATTGCTGCCGGACTGCCGCGCCACGTTCATGGCCTGACCATAGGAATTGACGTCCTGCAGGGCAGCCAGATTCATGTCGTCATCGCCGCTTTCGAAATCGCGGATGCGGTCGGCACCGCTTTGATAGACGAATTCATCGCCGCCGACGCCACCCACCAGCAGATCGTTGCCAAGGCCGCCGACCATGCGGTCATCGCCTTCACCGCCAAACAGTCGGTCATGCCCGGCACCACCGAACAGCGCGTCGTTGCCTTCACCGCCAAAGATGACATCCGCCCCGTCCTGACCCAGCAGTTCGTCATTGCCGGACCGTCCGTCGATCCGGTCCTGTCCAGCGCCGCCGTGGGCCACGTCGTTGCCTTCGCCGGTGTCGATGCGGTCGTCGCCGGTGCCGCCATACATGCGGTCATTGCCGCTTTCGTCCGTCATCACGTCATTGCCTGCATCGCCGTAAAGGACATCCTCGCCTTTGCCGCCATACATCAGGTCGTTGCCCGCGCCGCCGAACAGCAGATCGTCGTCGTCGTCGCCATACAGACGGTCGTTGCCACCCCCGCCATAGATGACATCCTCGCCATCAAGGCCGCGGATCAAATCGTCCAAAGTGGTGCCGCGCAGCGTGTTTGCGGACCCGTTACCGGTAATCGTCGCCATGTCTCACACTCCTGTAAAATATCATTGGGTTGATATGTTGCACCGGTCGCCTCGGCGCCGGTCA
>JBBREW010000271.1:0-4445 GCA_038225335.1 Rhodobacterales bacterium | reverse complement strand
TTCGGGTCCGCACCGACAAAATTCGACGTGGCCGATTTGTGGCCGCTGACCGCGCGCCATCTGGCGGGGCTGGATGCCGCTGCCGTGGCACCGACGCTGGACGCAGCGGATGTGCCTGCCGATCTGCAACCGGCATTCTGGGCCGTCGTGCGCGACAATATCACAAAGCTGGACGACGTGGCACCGTGGTGGACCCTGTTCCGCGATGGCGGGCAGGCGGTCGTAGCCGAAGAGGATCGCGATTTCATCGCGCAGGCCTTTGGTCTGCTGGGTGATCCGCCCTATACCGACACGACATGGGCCGATTGGACCAACGCGGTCAAGGACGCCACGGGCCGCAAAGGCAAGGGACTGTTCATGCCCCTGCGACTGGCCGTCACCGGGCAGGCCAAGGGGCCTGAAATGGCACAGGTCATGCCATTGTTGCAGAAAAAACCAACCCTGTAAGCTGTCGCGCGGCGCGGTCGCGGGGACGCAGCAAAGGGCGCGGACAGATGATGTCCGCGCCCACATTTATTACACAATGCTATTCGCGGGCGCGCAGGACCTGTGCCGGTGCGGCCTGCAAGGGGCGGATCGCAAAGGCAAGTCCGGCGAGCAGAGAGACCAACACGCCGCTGCCGACGATCCACAACGCGTTGGACCAGATCACGATAAACGCGCTTTCCATGATGTAGGTCTGCACGGCCCAGCCTCCGATGATCCCCGCAGTCAGGGCCACGACGCCCGCGGCCAGCCCCAGCAAGGCCGCACGGATCGCAAAGCTCGCGACAATGAAACCGCGCGTGGCCCCGATGGTTTTCAGCACCGCTGCCTCGAACGTGCGGGCGCGTTCACCTGCGGCGGCGGCCCCGATCAGCACCAGAAATCCGGTCACGAGGGTCGCCAGCGCACCATAGCGGGTGGCTGCGGTGACACCTTCGACCAGCACTGCCACCCGGTCGATGGCATCCCTGATGCGGATCGCCGTGATGTTGGGATAGGCACCCGCCAGATCGCGCAGGATCTGCGCCTCTGCTTCCTCGGCGGCGTAGACGGTGGAAATCCAGCTGTGCGGCGCACCCGCCAGTGCGGCCGCGTTGAAGGTCAGCACAAAGCCAAGCCCCGCACTGTCCCAGTTCACCTGCCGGAAGCTGGTGATCGTGCCGGTGATGTCGCGGCCCAGCACGTTGACGGTCAGCGTGTCACCCAGCACCAGACCGATTTCAGCCGCTTCTTCGGCGGCAAAGCTGATCTGCGGTTCACCGCTGCCGTCCTCGGCCCACCATTCGCCTGCGGTCAGGGTCGTGCCTTCGGGCAGGGCATCCGCATAGGTGATCCCCCGGTCGCCACGCACGACCCAGTGTCCGCCTGCCACGTCGTCGGCGTCCTGATCGTTGATCCGGGTGATGATCCCGCGCAGCATCGGCGCGCTTTCAACCTTCGTCACGGCGGGGTTGCCCGCCAGACTGTCCCGGAACCCTGCGATCTGGTCCGGTTGGATATCGACAAAGAAATAGGACGGCGCGACCGCTGGCAGTTCGGCGTTGAACGCCCGGCGCAGGTTGCCGTCGATCTGTCCGATGGCGGCCAGCACCGCAAGACCCAGACCCAGCGACAACACGACAGAGGTGGATTCCCCCCCCCGCGCGCCGATGCTGGCCAGCGCCAGCCGCAAGGCCGGGCGACCGCGCGCCGCCAGACGCGCCCGCCGCGCAACCCAGCGCACCAGCGCAGCTGCCAGCACAAGGATCAGCAGTGCCCCGGCAATGCCGCCAGCAGTCCACAGCGTCAGCCACAGCGTGCCGGAAAACCAGACCGCCAACCCCAGCAACAGCGCGATCAGCGCCGCCGTGACCAACAGATAGGGCCAGCGGGGCAGGGCGTCACCGCCGGAAAACGCATCCCGGAACAAGGTCGCCGCGCGGATCTGTTCCGTCCGCGCCAGCGGCCAGAGGGTAAAGATCGCCGCTGCCAGCAGACCATAGATCGCAGCCTCTGCCAGCGGGGCAGGGTCCACGCGGAAATCGGCGGGAATGGGTAATGACGCCTCGATCAGGGGGGCCAGCAGCAAGGGGATACCCCCGCCCAGCACTAGACCGATGGCCACCCCCAACAGCGTCAGCGCACCGATCTGGATCGCATAGGTCATGAAGATCGTGGTGCGGGTGGCCCCCAATGTCTTGAGGATTGCGATCGTGCCGGTCTTGCCGCCCAGATAGGCCCGCACGGCGGCGCTGACACCCACACCGCCCACGGCAAGGCCGGACAGGCCGACAAGGATCAGGAAGGCGCCGATACGTTCCACAAAACGCGCGGTGCCACCGGCGCCTTCACGGCTGTCCCGCCAGCGCATGCCGCTGTCACGGAACAGTGCGTCCGCGCGGGCATCCAGTGCGGCCAGATCGGTGCCGGGGGGCAGCAGCATGCGGTAATCGGTGTCGAAAAGCGTGCCTTCTGACAGCAATCCCGCCTGCGCCAGTGCCGTCGTCAGAACGATTGTGCGCGGTCCCAGTGAAAATCCCGCAGCCGCATTGTCCGGATAAGTATCCAGCACGGCCGCGAAAACGAAATCCTGCGTCCCCATGCGGAACACATCGCCCGGCGACAGCCCCAGACGGTCCGACAGCACCCGTTCCATCACGCCGCCCGGCAGGGTCCCGTTTCCCGCCAGTGCCGCCCCGATGTCCATCGGTGGATCAAGGGTCACCGCGCCCACCAGCGGATAAGCGTCATCCACAGCACGCACCTGCGTCAGGGCGCGGTCGTCGCCCACGGCCAGCATCGACCGGAAATCGACCGTTTCGGACAGGGTTGTCGATACCTCTGCCAGAAAGGCCAGTTCTGCGTCCGTGGCATAGCGATAGGTCAGCGTGGCCTGCGCGTCGCCGCCCAGCAGGGCAGACCCCTGTTCAGCCAGACCTGCGGTGATCCCGGCGCGGACCGTGCCGACAGCGGCAATCGCGGCCACACCAAGGGCAAGACAGGCCAGAAACACACGAAAGCCGTGCAATCCGCCCCGCAACTCGCGGCGGGCAAAGGTCGCGGCAAGACGGAGGCTCATGCTGCGTCCAACCGTCCGTCGCGCAGGTGGATCACGCGCGAACAGCGCGCGGCCAGATCGCGGGCATGGGTCACCATGATCAGGGTCGCACCGTGCCGGTCGCGCAGACCGAACAGCAGGTCGATGATCGCCGCACCGTTGGTTTCATCCAGATTGCCCGTGGGTTCATCGGCCAGCAGCAGCCGCGGACGCGGGGCAGAGGCGCGGGCCAGCGCCACGCGCTGTTGTTCGCCACCCGACATCTGATTGGGGTAGTGATCGACACGGTTGCCAAGGCCCACGGCCTCCAGCTCTGCCCTTGCGCGGTCAAAGGCATCGGGTACCTGCGCCAGTTCCAGCGGCGTCGCCACATTTTCAAGGGCGGTCATTGTCGGGATAAGGTGGAAAGACTGGAACACCACCCCCATATGTGAACGGCGAAAGCGGGCAAGCTGATCCTCGTTCATCGCGGTCAGGTCCTGTTCCATCGCGGAAATCGTCCCGGCACTGGCCTGTTCCAACCCGCCCATCAGCATCAGGAGTGATGATTTGCCAGACCCGCTTGGACCGACCAGCCCCAATGTCTCTCCTGCCGCCACATCCAGCGTGATGTCGTGCAGGATATCGACCCGGCCCGCATTTCCATCCAAAGACAGCGACACATCGCGCAGCGACAGAACGGAAGATGACATGACCAAGACCCTTGCATTGTTCACTGTTGCATATGGCACGGCGCGGAACCTGCGCAACGGGTTAATCGTCGCGCTGGCGGCCTCGGCTGCCTATGCCGCACCTGTCACGGTGGCGGCCTTGGGTGACAGTCTGACGGCGGGTTATGGTCTGGATCAGGACGAAGGATTTATCCCCCAGATGCAAGCCTGGCTGGATGCACAGGGCGCAGAGGTGGTCCTGCTGAACGCCGGTGTGTCGGGCGATACGACGGCGGGTGGGTTGTCGCGCATGGACTGGACCCTGACCCCGGAGGTCGACGGAATCATCGTGGCCCTGGGGGGTAACGACTATTTGCGCGGACTTGATCCCGCCGTCAGCCGCAACAACCTTGATCAGATATTGCAGACGGCAGCGGGGGCAGAGGTGCCTGCCATGCTGATCGGGCTTGCAGCCGGCACGAATTACGGGGCCGATTACAGCACCGCGTTCAATGGCATGTATGGTGATCTTGCAGGACAGTATGATGTGCCGCTGTATCCGGACTGGTTTGCGGGGCTGCGCGGCCCGGACCTGACGCGGTATCTGCAGGCAGATGGTGTGCATCCCAACGCCGAAGGCGTCGCGCGGATTGTCGTGGCGATGGGACCGGCCGTCATGGCCTATGCGCAATCCCTGCAGTCCGACTGAACGATACCGCGCATGGTGCAGGGTCGTCTGATGTACGATGCGCAATCAGGTCAATGTCAGATTG
>JBBREW010000270.1:0-4451 GCA_038225335.1 Rhodobacterales bacterium | reverse complement strand
GCGGTGCTGGCGGCCATCACCCTTGGCGATGCCCCGGCGGCTGCCCCGCTGATTTGCGACAGGATATCCTGATATGACGCGTGCTTTTCTGGTTGTGATCGATTCTGTGGGGATCGGCGGCGCGCCGGATGCGGACCGGTTCTTCAACGGCACCCGGCCCGATACCGGTGCCAATACGCTGGCACATATCGCACAGGCCCGTAGCGCGCAGGGTATGCCGCTGCACCTGCCGGTCATGGATGGGCTGGGTCTGGGTGCGGCGGTGCGGCTGGCCAGCGATGAGGCAACGCCGGGTTTGGATGCGGTGCCAACAGCTGCCTGGGGTGCCGCAACAGAGGTCAGCCCCGGCAAGGACACCCCGTCCGGCCATTGGGAACTGGCGGGGGTGCCGGTGCCGTGGGACTGGACCTATTTCCCCGACACGCAGCCCGCGTTCCCCGATGACCTGACTGCCCTGATCTGCCGCGTGGCGGGCACCGATGGCATTCTGGGCAATTGCCATGCCAGCGGCACGGCCATCATCGATGCCCATGCCGCGGCGCATCAGGAAAACGGGTGGCCGATCGTCTATACCTCTGCCGATTCCGTGTTGCAGATTGCCGCGCACGAGGACAGCTTTGGTCTGGACCGGCTGCTGGCCCTGTGCCGCGATCTGGCACCGCATCTGCATGCGATGAAGGTCGGCCGGGTGATTGCCCGCCCCTTTGTCGGGACGCCGAGGGATTACCGCCGCACCGCCAACCGCAAGGATTACGCCATCGCCCCCCCCAGCCCCACCCTGTGCGACGATGCCCATGCGGCAGGGCGCAAGGTCTATGCGGTGGGCAAGATCGGCGACATCTTCTCGATGGGCGGCATTTCCGAAAACCGCAAAGGCGAGGATCGCGCCTTGATGGGCCATCTGTCCGATCTGGTCGACACGGCAGAGGAGGGGTCCCTGACCTTTGCCAATTTTGTCGAATTTGACAGCCTTTATGGCCACCGCCGGGATGTGGCGGGCTATGCGGGGCATCTGGAATGGTTCGATGCGGCGCTGGGTGATCCGCTGGCCCGGTTGCGCCCGGACGATCTGTTGATCGTGACCGCCGATCACGGCAACGACCCTACATGGTCCGGCACGGATCACACCCGCGAACGGGTGCCGGTGCTGGTGGCGGGCATCGGCGCGCGCGCCTTGGGACAGATCGCCTTTGTCGATGTGGCGGCCACGGTGGCGGACCATCTGACCTTCAATCATTCCGGCCCCGGAAAGTCCTTTCTATGACCCTGCGACACCTGCCCAAAGTCGAATTGCACCTGCACCTTGAAGGTGCGGCCCCGCCCGATTTCATCAAAGGGCTGGCGGCAGAGAAAAGAATGCGGCTGGAGGGTATATTTGACGCGGACGGCGGCTATGTGTTTCGTGATTTTGCCCATTTCCTGAGTATTTATGACGAGGCCTGCACCGTCCTGACCGGGCCCGAGGAATTCTATCGCCTGACCCGCGCCGTGCTGGCCGAAAGCGCGTTTCACGGCGTGATCTATACAGAAGCCTTCCTGTCGCCGGATTTCTGCGGCGGTGGCGATCTGCACGCATGGCGCGATTATCTGGCGGCCATCGCGCAGGCCGCAGCGGATGCCGAACGCGACGATGGCATCGTGATGCGCGGCATCGCGACGGCGGTGCGCCATCATGGCCGCGATGCCTGCCGCAAGGCGGCGCGCGTTGCGGCTGAAACGGCGGGGGATTTCCTGACCGGCTTCGGCATGGCCGGGGCCGAACTGGAAGGGAGGCCCGGTGATTTTGCCTATAGTTTCGATGTCGCGCGCGAAGCGGGGCTGCGCCTGACGGCCCATGCGGGCGAATGGGGCGATCCGCAGCGCATCCGTGAAACCCTGTCGCTGGGTGTTGAACGGCTGGGCCACGGTATCCGCGCAATCGAGGATGCGCGTCTGGTGCAGGATCTGGTGGACCGCCAGATCACGCTGGAGGTCTGCCCGGGGTCCAATGTCGTCTTGCAGGCGGTCACCGGCTGGGACGATCATCCGATCGAAAAACTGCGTGACGCGGGCGTCCCCGTGACCGTGTCCACCGACGATCCGCCGTTCTTTCACACCACGATGACGGCCGAATACGATGGCCTGCAACGCACCTTTGGCTGGCAAGAGGCCGATTTCCGCGATCTGAATGTGACGGCGGCGCGGGCTGCCTTTTGTGATACGGCGACCCGTGACGCCATCCTGAAAAAACTGGAGCCTTCGGCATGAGCGACGCACAGACCCCCCCGCATGTCACCCACGTCACACATCCGCTGGTGCAGCACAAGCTGACGCTGATGCGCCGCAAGGAGACATCGACCGCCGGGTTCCGCCAACTGCTGCGCGAGATCAGCCAACTTCTGGCCTATGAGGTGACGCGCAGCCTGCCGATGACGACCGAACGGATCGAAACCCCCATGCAGGCGATGGATGCCCCGGTGCTGGACGGCAAGAAACTGGTGCTGGTATCGATCCTGCGGGCGGGTAACGGGTTGCTGGACGGGATACTGGAACTTGTCCCCTCGGCCCGGGTCGGGTTTGTCGGGCTTTACCGCGACGAAGAAACCCTGCAACCGGTGCAATACTATTTCAAGGTGCCGCAGGCGCTGGGGGACCGCATGGTCATCGCCGTCGACCCGATGCTGGCGACGGGCAATTCATCGGTTGCGGCGATTGATCTGCTGAAACAGGCCGGGGCCACAAATATCCGGTTCCTGTGCCTGCTGGCCGCCCCCGAAGGCATCGCAAGGATGAAGGCAGCACACCCCGATGTGCCGATTGTCACCGCAGCCATCGACGACCGGTTGAATGAACAGGGCTATATCGTCCCCGGTCTGGGTGACGCGGGCGACCGGATGTTCGGCACGAAATAAGGCGCAATTATGGCGATAATCCCTTTACTTTCTGGGGATTGTTTGCGACCTTTCCACAACATATTGTGGGGGTGTCTATGTCTGCGACCAATTTTGTCAGCATGATCGCTGTTTCTGCGGCTTTGGCTGCGGGGTTCGGCATCGTGCAGGCGTCGGCGCAGGGGGCGGCCTTGCCAGCAGAGTTTCCGCCCACGTCCTATCAGGGCAGCCAGTATGTCGACAGCCGTGGCTGTGCCTTTGTGCGGGCAGGGATGGACGGTGCGGTGACGTGGGTGCCCCGGGTGGACCGGGCGCGCAACCAGTTGTGCAACTATCAGCCGACCAATCTGAATGCCTCTGCGGCCCCAGCGGTTGACCGCTATGCCAATGTGCCGATCATCACGATCCCCGGCGGACCGCCTGCCGCATCGTCGGCGCGTGCGCCGGTGGCGGCCCCCGCAACCATCAGGACAGCGCCGCCCCGCGTGGCAGCGGCGCCGGTCCGCAGCATTCCGGTGCCCGCGCCGCGTGTGTCGCCCACCGTCATTGCCACCCCCCGCGTCGTGACCGCCCCGGCCCCCGCCGTGGCACCGCGTCGCATCACGCTGGCCGAAGCCTGCCTTGGCCGCGCAGGCGTGCAGCGCGGGTTTGTCAGTGCGCAGACCGGACAGCCGATCAATTGCGGGCCCGGCGCACAAGTGGCCGCAGCCCAACTGCCGCGCAGTGTCGCGGCACCCTTGCCAGTGGCTGCCGCACGCGCCGTCGCAGGCCCGTTGCGCCTGACGTTGGCTGCGGCCTGTGCGCGTCAGGCCCAGACCGGCCAGACCATGATCAATGCAGGCACCGGGCAACCCATCGCCTGTGCGCCCGCTGCGGTCCGGATTGCTGTCGCACCAATGCCGCAGGTGGCCCCCGTCCGCATGGCTGCGACAGCGACAGCCACAGTGGCCACGGGCTGTGCGGGGCCCGGATTGCAGTCCGCTGGCGGCTATGCCGTGCGCTGCGGTCCACAGACACAGTCGCCTTCGGGCTATGGCGCTGCGCAGGTCGCGCGCGCCGCAAGCCCGGTAATGGGCCAGATCGCCAACGCCAGCGTGTCGGCCCGCAACGTGCCCGCCGCATTGCCGTTTGCCAACCCGGTGCCCGCGTCGAACGCGCGGGCAGCCGTGGGCCGGGTGCCTGATGGCTATGCCCGCGTCTGGGACGATGGCCGGATCAATGCGCAGCGCGGCCTGCCCCAGGCCCAACGCGTGGTGGCGGCCCCCGCGGCTGTGCATGTCGCGGCCACGGTCAGCAGCAGGTCCGTGGCCCCGGTGGCCGTGCAGGCTCCGGCTGCGGTGTCGGGCGGACATCGGTATGTGCAGGTCGGCAGCTTTGGCGATCCCGCCAATGCGGCGCGCCTGATCGCGCGCTTGCAGGCCGCCGGGATGCCGGTCGCTTCGGCGCAAAGCGGCGGGTTGAAGGTCATTGCAGCCGGGCCGTTCCGGTCGACAGAAGAGCTGAACCGTGCCTTGTCGTCCGTGCGCGGCATGGGGTTCGGCGACGCTTTCACCCGCAGCTGATCTGCCTGCGCCATTGACC
>JBBREW010000269.1:0-4455 GCA_038225335.1 Rhodobacterales bacterium | reverse complement strand
CAGACCGTCCGCGATCCACGGGATGATCTGCACGCGGTAACTGTTCAGCCAGCCGAATTGCAGCCCGTCCAACCCGATCCACGGCAGCTTGCTGACCAGCAGCAACAGCGGAATGGCGATCGTCTCGAACGGGACGATCAGCGTGGCAAGGATGACCGACAGCAACAGATCCCGGCCCCGCCAGTTCAGTAATACGAAACTGAAGGCGGCCAGCGAACAGATCAGCAGCGACAGCAGCACCGTGACCCCGGTCACAACGACAGAGTTGAAGACGAACAGCCCCACAGGGGCGCGGCGGAACGCACCTTCGTAGTTGTTCAGGCTCAGATCCCCGACCGGCAGAAAGGCCCGCAGACTGGACGTGTCCTGCAACAATTGAGTGCTGGGCTTGAAGCTGGACATGACCATGAACAGCAGCGGAAAGATGAAGATGATCGCAATCAGGGTCAGCACCACATAACGGACCGCCAGTCGCAGGCCGTGGTTGTCGGCGGAAATGGTCGCCATGTTCAGCGCTCCCTTGTCAGATAGCGTTGGATGATCGAGATGGTCAGCACCAGCAGGAACAGGATCACGCTGATCGTCGCCCCGCCGGAAATGTCCTGCTTGCCATAGCCGCGTTCCACCGTCTGAAAGACCAGCGTTGTGGTGCTGTCCAACGGCCCGCCGCCCGTCATCACGTCGATCTGCGCGAACAGGGCAAAGGCCTGCATCGTGATGACGATCAGCACAAGGATCGCCGTGTTGCGCAGCCCCGGCCAGGTGACATAGCGAAACGTCTGCCATTTGCTGGCGCCTTCGATGCTGGCCGCCTCGTAGAGGGTGGGGCTGATGGTTTGCAGGCCGGACAGCCAGATCACCATGTGAAAGCCTACCGCCTGCCAGATCGACATGGCCATGATGGCCCCCAGGGCAGTATCAGGACTGCCCAGCCAGTCGCGGCCCTGAAACAGACCGAACGTCAGGCCGGACAGCATGTTGTTCAGCAGCCCGTCATTGCCGTCATAGATGAACCGCCACAACAGCGACACGACGACGATGGAAACCACGACAGGCATGAAATAGATCGCCCGATAGACGTTGATCCCGCGCAGCCGCTGATTGATGAGCAAGGCAAGACCCAGCGCCAGCCCGCCCTGCACCGGGGCCACCACCAGCACGAATTTCACCGTGTTCCACAGGCTTTTCCAGAACACGACGTCGGTGGCGACCACGACCTTTGCGGTGTCGCCCGACTGCCAGCGGAACCATTCCTGCATGCCGTCATATTGCGGATAATCGGGGTTGTTGCGGGTCAGACTGCGCACCCGGGGGTAATCCGGGGTGCCGTCCGCGCCACGCAGCACAACGCCCGCATCATCGCGTTCCGGTTCCAGCGTCAGGATGTTGATCGACAGCAGATTTTCATAATTCGAAAGCCCGACAAAGGCCGTCGGGTTGGGAGAGATCAACCGCTGATTGGTCAGCGACAGGTAGAAGGCAAAAAAGAACGGGACAACGATGAACATCGCGATCAGGCCGAACCCGGGCAAGGCAAAGGCCCATCCCGCGCGGTTCGATGTCGTCAGCCGTGTGGCCATGATCCGTTCCCCCCTTGGCTGTGTCAGCGGTGGGGGCCGCGCGGACGCGGCCCCCGGTCAATCACTCGTGGCCATAGCCTGCGTTGCGTTCGATATCGGCGTTGATCTCGTCCACGGCGGCATCAAGAGCGTCGGCCACATCCGCCCCGTCGGCGATATCGGACAGCGCCTTCTGGAACACCTTGGCCTGCACGACGTAGCCGGGCGTCACCGGCCGCACGAGGGCCTGCGCGCTGGTCAGGTCAAAGAACGGTGCCATCGGCCCGCCTTCGGCGTAGTTTTCGGTCATCTGCGCGGCCGTGGCTGTGGCCGGGATCAGACCGATCGCGTTGGAAAACGCTGCCAGATATTCATCCTGTGTGGCAAAACTGATAAATGCGGCGGCGCCTTCGGGGTGATCCGATGTCGCCGCCACACCGAATTGCCAACTGGCCGCGCCGATGATCGGGCCATTGCCGAAATCGGGTGCCGGCAGGAACACCACGTCGTCAAAGATCGACAGTGAATTCATCGCCGTCCAGTTGCCGTTCCATGTAAAGGCGTATTTGCCCGTCTCGAAGCCGGTCAGGTGGTCGGCGGGGTCCTGACTGGTGCCGGGCGCATAGCCTTCGGTGAACATGCTTTGCCACCACTCACCAAAGGCCAGCGCCGCATCACCGTTCAGCGCGCCTTCTGCCGTCTGATAGGTGGACCGGTCCACCAGATCGCCGCCAAAGGATTGCAGGAACGGGCTGAAGGCATAGGGATACCATTCGCCCTTGTCCGACATGCCAAGGTCGATGGCAAAATCATAATCCCCGGACGCCTTTGCGGCGTCCAGTGCTGCGGTGAATTCCTCTGCCGTCCAGGGATCGTCCAGTGTCGGCGTGCGCAGGCCCAGATCGTCCAGCGTCGCTTGGCGGGTGATCAGGGCAACCGCCGCATCCCACAGGCCGATGGAATAAAGCGCGTCGTTCCAATAGCCTTTGGCGCCCGGCAGGAAATCGGCGATGTCCTCCTCTGGGATGGGCAGGGGCTGCAGATAGTTTGACCATGCCCAGTTCGGCATCACGGGCCCGTCCACGTCGATGATGTCCGGCAGGTTCCCGGCAAGGGCGGCTGCGATGACGGAATCATTATAGCTGTTCTGCGGGAACCCTTCGACGCTGACGCGCCAGTCGGTCTGGCTTTCGTTGAAATCAGCGATGATCCCGTTCAGGATATCCGCCTCGATCTGGTTGCCGGCACCGTGATACCACATGGTCAGGTCGGTCTGCGCTGTGGCCATGCTGGCCCAGCCTGTCGTCGCCAGCAGTGTGGATGCAAGGAATGTTGCGGTCTTCATTGTGTCGTCCTCCCGTTGAAGTTCAGTTTGGTAATGCTTGCAGGCATCGGTCTGACCGATTGCCCGGCCTGCACCGGGCCGCTGACCAGAACCGGGCCAGCGGGGCGGTCCGCGGCATCGTCGATCATGCGCAGCAACAGTTGCGTCGCGCGCACGCCCATCGCGTGATAGGGCAGTTCGACAGAGGTGAGCGTCGGATACAGGGTCTGGGTGATCAGCCGGTAATTGTCATAGCCCGCAACGCCGATGTCGTGGGGCAGGGTCAGCCCGCGCGACCGCAGGATGCCATAAGCCCGCATCGCCATGCGGTCATTGCCAAGGCAGATGACGGTGGGCGGATCTGGCAGCGCCAAGACGCGGTCGATGGCATCCCACAGCAACTGAACCTCTGCATCGTGGTCCGCCCCGCCCATACCACCGACATCGACCAGCGCCGCATCATAGGGGATGCCCGCCACGGCCAGCGCATCGCGGTACCCTTGGGTCCGCAGCCGCGTGGCATCCATGCCCGCCGCCAGCGTCAGATAGGCAATGCGGCGGTGGCCTGCGGCAATCAGGTCGGTCACAAGCGCCAGCTGCCCCTGCCGGTCGTGCGGCAGGACACAGGGCGTCGCGTGATCGTCATAGCAGTTGACCAGCACCAGCCGCGTGGTGGGCGATACCGGCGGCAAGGTCACCCGCCGGTGGTGGTCGGCCACATAGATGATGCCTTCGACCCGGTGTTGCTCAAAGGTCTGCATCAGGCCCGGCACGCGGTCGGCCTGCCCGCCGCTGTCGGCGATCAACAGGGTCTTGCCGCTGTCGGCCATCGCCTTTTGCACGCCCTGAACGATGAACAGATCAGGCAGACCGGCAGTGTCCGTGTAGATGTTGTCGATGGAAATGGCCCCGGTAATCAGACCGATCAAACCGGACCGGTGCGACCGCATCGACCGGGCGGCGGATGACGGGACATAGCCGAGTTCCGCAATGACGCGGCGCACGTTTGCGACCGTTTCGGCCTTGACCGGGGCATCCCCGTTCAGCACGCGGCTGACCGTTTTGGCGGACACGCCAGCGGCCTTGGCCACGTCATAAATCGTTGTCATCCGTACCACTCCATCCCTGCGTCATGTCCGATCAGACCTGTTGGCCCGCTCCTGACATCGGTGTCATGACATCGGTGTCATAACCGGACAAACGACTATCGGTCAAGCGATTTCAATATCCCCCATCCGCAACGGACGGGGGATATCGCGTTGGAACGAGCAAAAGAGGGTCAGGTCAGCCGCCGGATGTGGCGCGCACACCGGGGGCTGCACTGGTGCGCGACGACCCGAATCCGCCAGTGGCATTGACGGCGGCACGGGACATGGGTGCGGCACTTGCTGTTGTGGGTGACGGCCGGAAACTGGCGGGCGACATGCGCGTGCTGCCGTTGTTGCCGTTCAGAACGGTGGACCCGGCCGCGTTGGAAAACCGGCCAGCGGAATCGCGATACAACGGTTGCGTCTGCGCGCGTGCGCCATTGTTCAACAGACTGCCCATCAGATAGCCCGCCATCAGCGGCAT
>JBBREW010000268.1:0-4470 GCA_038225335.1 Rhodobacterales bacterium | reverse complement strand
CCTTCTGGCCGATGGCAAAAGTGCCGCGCCCGACATGACTGTCGATCAGGCCGCGTGCGCGCGCCTCGGCATAGCCGCGTGACACGGTGGTAAAGTCGATGCCCAGCCTGTCCGCCAGCGCACGCTGCGGCGGTAGACGGGCACCGTCATGCAGGGTGCCGTCGGCAATGCCGGCGGCGATGGAATCGGCCAGTTGCAGATAGCGGGCGACACCGTTGCGGTTCAGGGTCGGGGTCCAGTTCTTCATCCCCTCACCATAGGTGTGATTCCATCTGGATTGAAGCGTTTTGTATGGATTTTTCGCGGAATGTGGCCAGTTCTGTTCATACGCCGTCACCGAATTCATCACGCACCGGCTTAAATAAGCGCCGCACGCGTAATTCCACCCTGAATTGTATGCAAAATTGATTGTTGCATTGATTGGGTGGACGGAAGCGCGCCACCATCAGGTCACACCACAGGGCCACCACCGGCCAGCATCAAAAGGGGAGCAATCACAATGCCGGCAATCACGCAGGAAAAGCACAAGGATGGCGACTTTTTCGTCGATTACGAAGAAAAGGTATTCGAGGATGTGAAGGCGGAACCGGGCCAGAAGGCGCTGGTCACGTTCCACACCGTCGCCTTTGAAGGGTCCATCGGGCTTGTCAACATGCTCAACGCGATCCGTCTGGCGCGCAAAGGCTATGAGACGTCGATCCTGCTGTATGGGCCGGGCGTCATGCTGGGTATCCAGCGCGGCTTTCCGACCCTTGGCGACGCGGCATTTCCGGGGCACCAGAACTTTGCCGACAACCTGAAGAAATTCATGGCCGAAGGCAGCAAGATCTATGCGTGCCGCTTTGCGCTTCAGGCGCTGTATGGCCACGGAGAGGCAGCCCTTTTGCCCGGCATCATCCCGATCGCGCCGCAGGATGTGCTGGACCTGAAACTGCTGCACGTGCGCGACAACGCCGTCATCGTCGATACCTGGACGCTGTAGGCGCCCTTGCCGGGGCCGTTCATGCCCCGGCGCATCCCGTTCCGGAGATCACCCATGTCCCGCATCATCAAGGCCGCAGCCGTCCAGATCGCACCTGATCTGACCAGCCGCGCCAAGACCATGGCCCGTGTGCTTGACGCCATCGACGAGGCGGCGGGACACGGGGCTGACCTGATCGTGTTTCCCGAAACCTTCGTGCCGTTCTATCCTTATTTTTCCTTTGTTCTGCCGCCCTGCCAACAGGGCAAGCCGCATCTGCACCTGTATGAACAGGCCGTCACGGTCCCGTCGGACGACACCCTGCGCGTGGCCGAACGCTGTGCCCATCACGGCGTCGTCGTTGTTCTGGGCGTCAATGAACGCGACCACGGATCGCTTTACAATGCCCAGCTGATCTTTGACGCCTGCGGCACGCTGGTCCTGAAACGACGCAAGATCACGCCGACCTATCATGAACGCATGATCTGGGGGCAGGGAGATGGTGCCGGGTTGCAGGTCGTCGACACCCGCGTCGGCCGGATCGGCGCGCTGGCCTGTTGGGAGCATTACAATCCGTTGGCGCGCTATGCGCTGATGACCCAGCACGAAGAAATCCATGTGGCGCAATTCCCGGGCAGTCTGGTCGGCCCTGTCTTTGCCGAACAGATCGAAGTGACGATGCGCCACCATGCGCTCGAATCCGGCTGTTTTGTGGTCAATGCGACAGGCTGGCTGACCGATGCACAGATCGAAAGCATCACGCCGGATACCACCCTGCAACAGGCGCTGCGCGATGGTTGCATGACCTGCATCGTGACACCCGAAGGCCGCCATGTCGTGCCGCCGCTGACCAGCGGCGAGGGCATCCTTTACGGCGATCTGGATATGGCACTGGTGACAAAGCGCAAACGCATGATGGATTCAGTCGGGCATTACGCGCGGCCCGAACTGCTGTCGCTGCATCACAACACGGACCCGACCCCGACCCGGCACACCACGACGGACACGCAATTCCAGCCGATCCCTCTGGAGGATTGATATGCACACCGGCCATCTGATCAACGATCTGCAGACACGGGGCATGCGCCTTGTCGATCCGCGGGCAGGCGGTGACAGCCGCCGGGGCGGGGCGGGGCCAACGGACCACAAGGCGGTCACGATCAACGGCCTGACGGTGATGATCCCGGTCCATACTGCCACCGCCTTTGAGTCGCCCTATCTGGTCGAGGCCCCGGATGCGGCGGGCAACGCGCGTGTCATGAAAGATGGGACATTCTTTGCCGACGTGCAGTTTCCGCAGCGGGCAAAGTTCCTTGATCTGTCAACGGCGGACGGGGTGCCCTACGGCCATATCGCGCAGTTGCATGCAAAGGACGTGCTGGCGACCACAGTGTTGCAGACCTGCATCCGCTATGAAAGCCGCGCAAAGACCTGCAAATTCTGCGCCATAGGGCAAAGCCTTGCTGCCGGACGCACCATCGCCCACAAGACGCCCGCACAGCTGGCAGAGGTGGCCCGCGCCGCCGTGCTGCTGGACGGGGTCAAGCATATGGTCATGACGACGGGCACGCCTGCCGGTCGCGACCGCGGCGCGCTGGTCCTGACGCAAAGTGCGACTGCCATCCGCGCTGCCGTCGATCTGCCGTTGCAGGCGCAATGCGAACCCCCCGACGACGACGCTTGGCACCGCCGGATGAAAGACGCAGGCATCGACAGTCTTGGCATGCATCTGGAGGTGGTGACCCCGGCCTTGCGCCAGCAGATCATGCCGGGCAAGGCGCAGGTGCCGCTATCCAAATACTTTGACAGTTTCGGTGCGGCCGTCGACGTCTTTGGCCGGGGGCAGGTGTCAACCTATATCCTGGCAGGGCTTGGCGATACCGAAGAGGCGATCCTGTCGATGTGCGCCCGCCTGACGGCGATCGGCGTCTATCCTTTTGTCGTGCCTTTTGTGCCGGTCAGCGGCACGCCGCTGGAAAGCCACCCGGCACCCACGTCGGATTTCATGCACCGCGTGCTGGCCCCGCTGGCGCAGATGATCGTGGATCAGGGCATGCGGGCAGAGGATATCAAGGCCGGGTGCGGGCGCTGCGGTGCCTGTTCCGCACTGTCCGCCTTTGAAAAGGTGAAACGCCCGACGCTGGAATCCGCGCCATGATCATCGCGCGTCCCGCTGCCTTTGTCACACCGGAATTCCTGATCCGGCTTGCGACCCAAAGCTGGGAAATCGGGGGGGCCGCGTCTTTGCGGCACCGGACCTTTGTCACGGAGCAGGGGATATTTGACACCCATGACCGCGATCCCATCGACCAGACCGCCCTGCCGCTGGTCGCGCTGTCCACCATGGCATCAGAAGCCGACGAGGTGGTGGGCACCGTCCGGATCCACGAAGACAGCCCCGGCGTCTGGTGGGGCGGACGTCTGGCGGTGGCACCCGCCTATCGCCGCGTCGGGCGGTTGGGGGCGGAACTGATCCGGCTTGCGGTCGGCACCGCCCATGCACGGGGCTGCCATACCTTTCTGGCCCATGTGCAGATGGCCAACGTGCCCCTGTTCGAAAAGCTGCAGTGGGACCCCTTGGGTCAGGTCGATCTTTACGGTCACCCGCATATGAAAATGCAGGCCGACCTTGCCGCATATCCCGCGGTTGCCGATCCTGTCCGCGGCTGGATGGCCCTGACCCGGCGTCCGGCATGACGGATGTGAAAGCCCTTGCCGCGACGCTTGCCGCGCATCCCCATGTCACGGGCAAGCGCGATATCGACGTTGCCTGCGCGGCGCTGGGCCTGACGCAGGACAGTCCGGGTCGCCCCGGCGATGACGCTGCCGCATTGCGTGACGGTGACGGCTGGCACCTGATGGCAACCGAAGGCTTCATGAACGACTTCGTGGCCACCAACCCGTGGTTCGCAGGCTGGTGCGCGGTGATGGTGAACATCAGCGATATTCTGGCCATGGGCGGGCGTCCCATCGCCGTCACCAATGCGATCTGGGCGCCCGATGCGGGCACCGCCGCAGACATCCTGCGCGGCATGAAAGAGGCGTCAGAGACCTACGGCGTGCCCATCGTGGGCGGTCATACCAATCTGCGCACGCCACAGCCGCAGCTGGCCGCAGCGATCTGGGGCCGCGCAAAGCAGCTGATCACCAGTTTCGATGCGCGCCCCGGCGATCTGGTGATTGCTGCCGCCGATACCCGCGGCGCCTATGCGGGCGATAGCAGCAATTTTCCGGCCTTTCTGCATGCGCCTGCCCAGCGGCTGCGGGGTGACATGGACATCCTGCCGGGTCTGGCAGAAGACGGTCTTGTCACCGCAGGCAAGGATATCAGTCAGGGCGGCATTGCGGGGACGGCCCTGATGCTGGCGGAATGTTCGGGGACAGGCATCGCCATTGATCCCGCCCGCGTCACGGCCCCCGACGGCGATCTGACCCGCTGGATGACCGCCTTTCCCAGCTTTGGCTTTCTGTTGACCGCAACGCCGCAGAACGCGCCGGCGGTGCTGGCC
>JBBREW010000267.1:0-4475 GCA_038225335.1 Rhodobacterales bacterium | reverse complement strand
ATCAGCCGTGCCGCATCCGGCGTGCCCCCCGTGGCCGCGGGCCACAGGATCAGCGGGGCCACCAGCCCCGGCAGGACCGCGACAGGCGTATACCGCAGCAACCGCATCACGATATCGGGCATCGGCCTGCTGCCGATCAGGCCCAGAAATGAAAACCGGATCACGAAGGTGCCGATGGCAAGGGCGGCAATGATCGCCCAGATCTGCGCGTTGGAATAGATCACACCCGCCCCTCCAGCCAGACACCGACGGCCATGGCGCAGCCTGCCGCGATCAGCAACCCACTGCCCGACGGCAGATCGCGCAGGGCCAGCGCCACCGCAACAGAGGTGCAGGCCGCGGCGACCTGTGGCCGCGTGCGCAACATCGGCGCGACCATGGCGAGAAAGGTGATCGGCAAGGCGAAATCCAGCGCCGCCGCGGGCGGAATCGTGGTGCCGACCAGCACCCCTACCGCCGTCATCGCCACCCAGATCGGTGTGATCGGTGTGGCGACCCCGATGAAATACCGCACCCGTTGCGACAGGGTCAGCTGCGGTTGCTCCTCGAACGCTTTCACGCTGGCCAGATAGGTCTGGTCGAACAGCAGATAGGCAACCCCCGCCCGTTGCCATAGCGGGGCCGCCCCCAGATAGGGCACAAGGGCCGCCGAATACATCGCCATCCGCAGGTTGACCGCCAGTGCCGCCAGCAGCACCAGCGCGATCCCCGCCTGATCCACCATCATCTGCAAGGCCGCAAACTGCGACGCGCCGGCAATGACCAGCACGCTGAACCCCATCGCCTGCGCAAGCGTCAACCCGGCCTCGGTCGCAGCTACCCCGAACAGCAGGGAAAACGGCACCACCACAAGGACAAACGGCGCACCATCGCGCACGCCTTGCGCGTAAACGGATTTGACGGTGGCAGTGGTCATGGCTTTGGCCTAGTTTGTGGGAACGTATGCCACCGATTACGCCCCTGCCTGTGGATTGACAATTGGCCACCTTGCCCGACCAACCCTACATTCTTGCGCCCGCCCCCGGTCTCATGCATCTGACGCGGCCGATGACCGGGACCGATCAGTCCGGGCAGCCCGTCGCCCTGACCGTGATCGAGGAACGGCCCCTGACGATCTTTCTCAACGCGCGCGAAATCGTCACCGCCATGACGATCGGCGATTATCCCGCCTATCTGGCGCTGGGGTTCCTGCGCAATCAGGGCATGCTTGAGGATACCGACACGGTCACGGCCATCGACTATGACGCGGAAACCGACACGGTCGTCGTCCGCACAGCCGAGGTTACCGACCACGAGGCAAAGCTCGCCCGCAAGACCCGCACATCCGGCTGCGCCGTGGGCACGGTATTTGGTGACATGATGGACGGGTTGTCGGATGTCCACCTGCCGCCGACGCCGGTGCGGACCTCTGACCTGCAGGCCCTCTCCGCCGCGATCAACCGCACGCCCTCGCTCTACCTGACCGCCGGGGCGATCCACGGCACCGTGCTGTGCCAGGGGGCCACCCCGCTGGTCTATATGGAAGACGTGGGCCGTCACAATGCGGTGGACAAGATCGCAGGCTGGATGTTCTCCACCGGGTCCACGCCGGGGGACAAACTGCTGTACACCACCGGACGGCTGACCTCTGAAATGGTCATCAAGACGGCGCTGATGGGCATCCCGACGCTGGTATCGCGGTCCGGCTTTACCGCCTGGGGCGTCGATATCGCCCAGCAGGTCGGCCTCACCCTGATCGGCCGGATGAAGGGTCACCGCTTTACCTGCCTTGCGGGTGAACACCGGCTGATCCGCGACGCGGCCCCGGACGCCGCCGCCGCCACAACCGCCGCACACAACTCCGAAGGGTCCGCGTCATGACCCGGACTTCTTCTCGTCAGAAATATCCCGGGGGGCGGCGCAGCCGTGGGGGCAGCGCCCCCTCTGCCCCGTCACCCTCTTTGCCCGCAGCCCTGTCACGCACGGGTGCCATCCGATGATCGCCCCGGTGGGCGTCATCCTGATGGGGGGGCAGGCCAGCCGCATGGGCGGCGGCGACAAGGGGCTTTTGACGATTGGTTCGATGTCCCTGCTGGACCATGTGCTCGACAGGCTCAGGCCCCAGACCGACGGCATCGCACTCAACGCCAACGGCGATCCGGCCCGGCTGGCCCATCTGGGTCTGCCCGTCCTGCCCGATCCGGTCGCGGGTCACGCAGGGCCGCTGGCGGGCATCCTTGCAGGCCTTGACTGGGCGGCCAGTCTGGGCACCGCCGCGGGGGCGCAGGATCATCCGGGCGGCGTCACGCATATCGTGACCGCCGCGGCCGACACGCCGTTCCTGCCCTGCGATCTGGTGCCGCAGCTGTGGCTGGCGGGCGGCAGCGCCGGATTTGCCATCGCCGCATCGCCCTCAGGACCGCAGCCCACCTTTGGCCTCTGGCCGGTGACGCTGCGCGGCCCGCTGCGGCTGGCCCTGCAGGACGGCCTGCGCAAAATAGACCGCTTTACCGCGCAATACGGCGCAGGTAGCGCGCTATTTCCGGACGATGCCGCGTTTTTCAACGTCAATACGCCCGCCGATCTGACTGCCGCCCGGTCCATGATATGACCGCGCCCGACAGCAAGGTCTTTGGCGTCACCGGCTGGAAGAATGCAGGCAAGACAGGGTTGATGGAACGGCTGGTCACCGAGATTTCGCAACGCGGCTTCAGCGTCTCGACCGTGAAGCACGCCCATCACAGCTTTGATGTGGACCACCCCGGCACGGACAGCCACCGCCACCGCATCGCGGGTGCGCAGCAGGTTCTGCTGTCATCGGGCCATCGCTGGGCCTTGATGACCGAATTGCGCGGCGCGGCCGAACCTGCGCTGGCGGACCTGCTCGCCCGTCTGTCGCCCGTCGATCTGGTGCTGATCGAAGGTTACAAACGCGACCCCCACCCCAAGATCGAGGCGATCCGCACCGCCCTGAACCATCCGCTGATCGCGGCAGATGACCCGACGATCCGCGCGCTTGCCACCGATGCGCCCCGCGACAGTGACCTGCCGCAATTCCACCTTGACGACACGGCGGCCATCGCGGCCTTCATTTTGCGGCAGGTCGGCCTGCCGGATCACCGATGACCTTTGACAGCGTGCTGGCGGTGGACTGGTCGGGCGGCAATGACCGCGGCCCCCGCCCGGTGCGCGATGCCATCTGGACCTGCCTTGCCCGCGACGGGCAGGCGCAGCAACCGCAATATCACCGCAACCGCGCACTGGCAGAGGACGCGATTGCCCGGACCCTGCACGCGGAACAGGCAGCGGGGCGGCGGGTCATCGCGGTCTTTGATCTGTGCTTTGCCTATCCACTGGGCTTTGCCCGCGCGCTGACCGGCGACGACGATGCACTGGCGCTGTGGGACTGGTTTGCCGCCCGCGTGACCGATACGCCCACCGCGAACAACCGCTTTGCCCTCGCGGGTGCGATCAACGCGACCTTTCCCGGCGTAGGCCCGTTCTGGGGCAACGGCCGCCCGCACCACGATGTGCCGGACCTGCCGCGCAAGGGGCTGGACCGCCGTGATTTCGGCCTGCCGGAATACCGCGCCACGGACCGCGCCGCCCCCGGTGCCTTTTCGCCGTGGCAACTCTCGGGGGCCGGGGCCGTCGGCGGTCAGGTCATCATGGGCCTGCCGATGCTGTCCCGCTTGCGCCACCGCTTCGGCGCTGCCCTGTCGGTCTGGCCGTTTCAACCCGCGGACAGGCCCATCGTGCTGGCGGAAACCTACTTTTCCCTGCTGCCCGCGACCTTGCTGACCGATCACCCGATCCGCGATGCCGCACAGGTCAGCCTTTACGCCCGCGCCTTTGCCAGGCTTTCGGGCGGCGACTGGTCCCGCCTGCTCGACCGCCCCCCCACCCCCGAAGGTTGGGTGCTGGGTCTGGGCCAGCAAGACGCGCTGCAAGCCGCAGTCCACACCGCCTTGCCCGCACCAGATCCCGATCTTGCCACCACGCCCCCGCTCACCCCGCCGCCCCTGCGCAACGATTGCTTTGCCATGCCCCAGGGCGCGCATTGGACAAAGGTGGACGCGGCCCTTGACCATCTGCGCCGCCACCTGTCGCCGGTCACGGCGGCGCAACAGGTGCCGCTGGCCACCGCCGCGGGCCGCATGCTGGCACAGCCCGTTATCGCCCTGCGCGACCACCCGGCCTATCCCAACGCCGCCGTTGATGGCTATGCGCTGGCCGGGCCATTGGCACCGGGCGCACATCTGCTGCCGCTGCACCCGGGCCGCGCCGCAGCGGGCCACCCTTTTGCCGGGGCCGTGCCGCCGGGTCATGCCTTGCGCATCCTGACGGGCGCCACCCTGCCCTGCGCCACCGATACCGTCGTCATGCAGGAAGACACCCGCGCCGATGCCAGTCACATCGCCCTGCACGGCCCCCTGCGCCGCGGCGCAAATGCGCGCCCCGCGGCAGAGGATATGACCGCAGGCCAGCCCGTGCTG
>JBBREW010000266.1:0-4499 GCA_038225335.1 Rhodobacterales bacterium | reverse complement strand
TGGCAAGGGTCCGGTCATCATCATGAACAAAAGACCCGGCTTTTACATAATATGTATCGCATGCGAAACACCGGTGCCTCAGGTCACGGCGGACCGGGCCTGAAACTGCGGGTCATCCCACAACCGGTCCTGCATCACCCGCGCGATGATCGCCACCCCTGCGTCCACGTCGCTGTCGTCGATGAACAGCGGTGTGAACCCGAACCGCATGATGTCGGGCGCGCGGAAATCGCCGATCAACCCTTGGGCGATGCAGGCCTGCATCGCGGCATAGCCTTGGGCGTGGCGGAACGACACCTGCGACCCGCGCAGGGCCGGATCGCGCGGACTGGCCAGCGTCAGGTCAGGGCAGGTGGCCTCGACCCCGGCGATGAACCGGTCCGACAGACGGATGGACGCCGCGCGCAGGGCGTCCATGTCCACGCTGTCCCAGATGTCCATCGCCGCATCCAAGGCCGCCATCTGGATCACCGGCGGCGTGCCGACCCGCATCCGCGCGACCCCGGCCCCGGGGCGATAGTCCTGTTCAAAGGCAAAAGGCGCCGTATGACCCAGCCAGCCCGACAGGGCCGGTTCCGCCGTCTCCGCATGACGCGGCGCCACATAGATGAACGCGGGCGCCCCCGGTCCGCCGTTGAGGTATTTATAGGTGCAGCCCACCGCGAAATCCGCCCCGCAGCCCGCCACATCGACCGCCAGCGCGCCTGCCGAATGGGCCAGATCCCACACTGTCATGACGCCTGCCGTCTGGGCCTGTGCGCTCAGGGCTTGCATGTCGTGCAGCCGCCCCGTGCGGTAGTCCACCTGCGTCAGCATCAGCACCGCCACGGTGTCGTCGATATGGTCGGCGACCTCCTCCGGTGCCACGACCCGCAATTCGAGCCCGCGACCAAAGGCCCGGATCAGCCCTTCGGCCATATACAGATCCGATGGAAAATTGCCGCTGTCCGACAGGATGATCTTGCGGTCGGTCATGGCAAGGGCTGCGGCCAGTGCCTGATAGACCTTGATCGACAGGGTATCGCCCACAGCAACATGGCCCGCCTCGGCCCCGATCAGCCGCCCGATCCGGTCGCCCAGCGCCATCGGTTGCGCCATCCACCCGGCCCGGTTCCAGCCGGTGACCACCATCTCGCCCCACTCGTCCTGCACGGTGCGGCCGATCCGCGCGGCCGCAGCCCGTGGCAAAGGGCCCAGCGAATTGCCGTCCAGATAGATCATGCCTTCTGGGAGATGGAACAGGTCCTTGCGGCAGGTGAATGTCATGCGGTGTCCTTGCGTGGAAAAAGGGGCGGTCAGACCTGCCCGCCGGCGATCTGGATTGTCTGGCCGTTCACGCTGCGCGCGGCATCTGACAGCAGCCACACTGCGGCGGCGGTCGTTTCTTCCACGTCCAGCAGGCGTTTGTGACGGTTGCCGTTGGCGACAATCGCGATGGCCGCATCACGGTCCACCTCGAACCGCCGCATCAGGCCGGGCAGTTGGTTTTCAACGATGTCCGTATCGACATAGCCCGGACACAGCGCGTTGAAAGTGACCGGGCGCTTGTGCAGAAATTCTTCGCTCAGCCCGCGGATCAGGCCGATGACACCGTGTTTCGTGACCGTATAGGGTATCGCGTTCTTCAACCCGCGCACCCCCGCGATGGAACTGACCACGACATAGCGTCCGGGCATGGCGTCGGGCAATGTGGCCAGACCCGCCTGAAAGGTCAGGAACACACCGTCAAGGTTGGTGGCCATCGTGCGCCGCCAGTCGGCCAGCGACGTGGTAGCAAAGGGGCCGCCTTCGGCGATGCCCGCGTTTGCGATGCACAGCGCGATGGGACCCCGGGCCGCGGCGGCAGCGGTGATGCCGGACAGCACCGCATCGGGGTCGGTCACATCCATCACCAGCGGGGTGATCCGGTCGGACCCGGCCGCCACGGCGTCCAGCGCAGCCGCCCTGCGGCCGGTGATGGTGACCTGCGCCCCTTGGGCTGCCAGCGCCTCTGCGATCGCGCGTCCGATCCCGCTGCCACCGCCGGTGACAAGCGCGTGTTTGCCCTGATGTTCCATGTGTCCCTCCGCTTTGATCCGATGCTAGCCGCAGGGGGCAGAGGTGCAAGGCCGAAGTCCGCGTGACCACGGGTCGCATCCGGGTCACAACGCGGCGCGATTATCCCGCATGGTGCGGAATGGGTCATGAATGGCCTTGCAACCCGCGACTTGTGAAATAATGTTGCGTCTGACCCGCCATGCGGACAAGGACACCAATCAGGGGGAAGCCAGTTGAAGATCGGCGCACCAAAAGAGACGTTCGACGGCGAGGCGCGGGTGGCGATGACACCCGCATCCGCCAAGGACCTGCAGAAACTGGGCCATACCTGCCTGATCGAGGCAGGGGCCGGCCAGAAGGCCGGATTTACCGACGCAGCTTACCGCGACGCGGGCGTGACCGTGCTGGACGACGCGGCAGCGCTGTTCGCGCAGGCCGATGTCGTGGCCAAGGTGCGGCAACCGAATGACGCGGAAATCGATCTGCTGCGCGACGGGCAGACCTTGATTTCGTTCTTTTATCCCGGCCAGAACGCCGATCTGCTGGCGGCGGCGAACGCCAAGGGTGCGACCGTCATCGCGATGGACATGGTGCCCCGCATCAGCCGCGCGCAAAAGATGGACGCCCTGTCGTCGATGGCCAATATCGCAGGTTACCGCGCGGTGATCGAGGCGGGCAACAACTTTGGCCGCTTTTTCACCGGGCAGGTGACGGCCGCAGGCAAGGTGCCCCCCGCCAAGGTGCTGGTCGTGGGGGCAGGGGTCGCCGGTCTGGCGGCCATCGGCACCGCCACATCGCTGGGGGCGATCACCTATGCCTTTGACGTGCGGCCAGAGGTTGCCGAACAGGTCGAATCGATGGGCGCGCAATTCGTGTTCCTTGATTTCGCAGAGGCGCAGCAGGACGGGTCGGCAACCGGGGGCTATGCCGCGGTATCGAGCCCGGAATTCACCGCAGCGCAGCTGAAGAAATTCCGCGAAATCGCGCCGGACATGGACATCGTCATCACGACGGCCCTGATCCCCGGCCGCGATGCGCCGGAACTGTGGACGCCCGACATGGTCGCCGCGATGAAACCGGGATCGGTCATCATCGACCTTGCCGCCGAACGCGGCGGCAACTGCAAGCTGACGGTGAAGGACGAAAAGATCGTCACCGACAACGGTGTGACGATCGTCGGCTATACGGATTTTCCCAGCCGGATGGCGACGCAGTCCTCGCTGCTTTATGCGACGAACGTGCGGCACATGGTGTCCGATCTGACGCCGGGCAAGGATGGCGTGCTGCTGCACAACATGGACGACGACGTGATCCGGGGGGCGACCGCCACCCACGCGGGCGCGGTGACCTTTCCACCGCCCAAGCCCAAGATCGCGGCGATTGCCGCCGCACCCAAGCGTGAACAGCCCAAACCCCTGACGGCGGACGAAAAACGCGCCGCCGACATCGCCGGGTTCAAGGCACAGACCAAGACGCAGGTGACCATGCTGGTCGCGGGCGGGGTGCTGCTCGCGCTGGTGGGGGCCTATGCGCCCAGCAGTTTCATGTCGCACTTCATCGTCTTTGTGCTGGCCTGTTTCGTCGGGTTTCAGGTCATCTGGGGTGTCGCGCACAGCCTGCACACACCGCTGATGGCGATTACCAACGCCATTTCGGGCATCGTGATCCTTGGGGCGCTGTTGCAGATCGGGTCCGGCAACTGGCTGGTTGTGTTCCTGTCCTTCATCGGGGTGCTGATCGCATCCATCAACATTGTCGGCGGGTTCCTCGTCACGCGGCGCATGCTTGCCATGTTCCAGAAATCCTGAGGAGGACGCCATGTTTTCAGTTGGTATCACATCGGCGGCCTATATTGCGTCCGCCGTCCTGTTCATTCTGGCCCTGGGGGGTCTGAACAATCAGGAAAGCGCGAAACGCGCCGTCTGGTATGGCATCGTCGGCATGGGCCTTGCGGTGGCCGCGACCGTGTTCGGGCCGGGCGTCTATAACGTCTTTCTGATCCTGATCGCCATCGCGGCGGGCGGGTTTGCGGGCTATTACGTCGCGGGCAAGGTCCAGATGACGGAAATGCCGCAACTGGTCGCGGCGCTGCACAGCTTTGTCGGTCTGGCGGCGGTGTTCATCGGTCTGAACGCCGACATCATGCTGACGGCGGTGCAGCAGTTGCAGGCCGCGACAGCGGGCGTGCCCGCCATCGCGGACGGGTCCACGGTCATCATTCCTGCCAGTGCCGGGTTGACCGGGTTCGGGGAACAGCTGTGGGTCAAGGATGCGGTGGAAATCACGATCCTGAAGGTCGAGGTGTTTCTGGGCATCTTCATCGGTGCGGTGACCTTTACCGGGTCCATCGTGGCCTTTGGCAAGCTGGCGGGCCGCGTCGATGGCAAGCCGAAAAAGCTGATGTTGCCCAATGACGAGAATGCGATCCCCTTCATCTCTGGCCATTGGCTGAACGCCATCGC
>JBBREW010000265.1:0-4505 GCA_038225335.1 Rhodobacterales bacterium | reverse complement strand
CCAGCCTTGCGCGGCGCATCGACGGGTGTTGCACCCGCAACAGGTGCCTTGGACTGATCGCCATCTGCCACAAGACGCCGGATGGAGGATAAGACATCCTCTATTTCGATGTTCGTCATGGGTTCAGACATGGCAGCCCCTGCATGTATTCATCACAGTCTAGCGACAGTTGCATCACCAAACAACTAATGGAATGCAGAGGCTATTGACCGATGGCCCGCAGGACACGGTCAAGCGCCTGCCCTTGTTCCGACAGGGCGGCCGGCGCGTCCTTGACCAGATTGTAATAGGCCGAAGGGTCGTATTGCTGCACCGGCAGGCGCAGGTGATCCGCGGTCAACAGACCGATGGCCGACAGCACAGCATAAGAGGCAACCACCTCTGCCTCTTGGGCACTGATCGTGTTGACGCGCGCGTTCAGCAGTTCCTGTTCGGCATTCAGGACGTCCAGCGTCGTGCGTGCGCCCAGTGTGGCTTCTTCACGGATGCCGTCAAACGCGACCCGCGCCGCGCGCACCTGTTCGTCCGACGACGACAGGCTGGCCCGTGCGACCTGCAGGATGGCATAGGCGTTGGCCACTTGCTGACGGACGCCAAGAGTTGCCAGATGCAGGCGGGCGCGGGACTGGTCGCGCTGTGCCATGACCTGCCGGACAGACGACGGAATGGCCCCGCCGTTGTAAATGGGGCCCCCCACCGACACACCGACGGTCCGGCCCATGTTGCCGTCCTGATCGACGCCGACCTGCGCGTTCAGTGTGGCCGTGGGACCAAATGCTGTTTCGGCGCGCCGGATCGTGATTTCGGCTGCGGCGACGGCGTGCTGCGCTTCGATCACGTTGGGATGGTTGCGTACGGCCAAAGCTGCTGCGTCCGCTTCGGTATTGGACACGGGTGCGGGTGTGACCGGTTCCAGATTGCCGGGCTGACGACCGACGGCGGCTGCAAATTCTGCAGCGGCCTGACGTGCGTCCCCTTGCGCCTGCGCAAGAAGGCTTTGCGCCTCTGCCACGCGGGCTTCTGACAGGGCGACATCGGTGCGGGTGACCTCGCCCACGTCAAAGCGGTCCTGCGCCGCGCGGCGTTCCTGCGTCAGCAAATTGATGTTGTTCTGCCGCAGGCGGATGAATTCATTGGCCGAGCGGACCGACAGATAGGACTGCACAGCCCGAAACAGAACCTGCTGTTCGATATCCCGCAGGGTCTGGCGGGTGGCCAGAACCAGTTCCTTCTGCGCCTCGATCGCCAGACGGTTCGCGCCACCATCGTACAGCGTCATATCCGCAGAGATCGACAGATCAGCGGTCACAAGGTTGGACCCCGCCGGGCGGGGGGCTTGGGTATTGGCGCGTGCGGCCCAGCTGAGGACCGGCATCAGGCGTGCGGCGGCCTGTGCCACATCCTCGTCCGCGGCACGCAGGACGGCCCGGTTCTGGGCAATCAGGCCCGAATTATTGTAAGCATCCGTCAAGGATTGCGACAGGGTTTCCGCAGAAACTGCCGTCATTGAAACGGTGAAGCAAAGGGTTGCAACACCCCGGCGCAGCAGGGAAAACATCGTCATAACGCAAACACCTCAGGGCGATTGAAATCTTTAAGCACAGGCGCGCCGGCATTGAAGGCGAACCGCCAACTGACCCTGCCATCGGTGCGCAGACCGATCCGCACGGTCCCCAAGGCCCCTTCGGCAAAGATCGCGACGATCCGGCCCCCGTCGCGCAATTGATCGGTCAGGGCGTCGGGCACCTGTTCAACGGCACCGTTGATCAGGATCACGTCATAAGGCGCTGATTTTGCAAAGCCTTCGGCCAGTGGCCCCATCATGATGGCCGCATTGTCGATGCCGTGATCGGACAGATTTGTCTGTGCCTCCGCGGCGCGGTCTGCGTCATCTTCCAGACCGATGACGAATTCGCCCAGATGTGCGGCGATGGCAGTGGAATAGCCCAGCCCACAGCCCACATCCAGCACCACATCAGAAGGTTGGATATCCGCTGATTCCAGCATCTTGGCCAAGGTGCGCGGTTCCAGCACAACCCGTCCGCCCGGCAACGTCAGATTCTCGCCCATATAGGCGGCTTCTCTTTGGCTGTCCGCGACGAAGGCTTCGCGCGGAACGGTCAGCATGGCGTCGATGATTGGAAATTTGGTCACATCAGAAGGGCGCACTTGAGTGTCGACCATCATCGTGCGGCGGGAGTCAAAGTTGGCCACGGATACCACTCATTTTTGTGCAATGCGTGCCACTTGATGCCACAATGAATGCAGCGGGGCAACGCTCGATTGACTATTGTGTCGCTGCCATGGCCCCGGACGGGGCCGCCACCGGGGATGGGTCGGACAGCGCACCGCCCACCCGCCCCCGGCCATCAGCGGATCATTTCTGCAATTCGGTCCAGATCGCTGTGTAATATTGCAGCGACGTGGCCGAACAGGTCGGCAGGAAATAGGCCGCATCCGCCAGTTCTGCGGGGATATTGATCATGGGCGACGTTTTCATCTCCTCGTCCATGAAGGCCTCTGATCCTTCGATCCCGTTGGCATACCGGGCGAACTGGGAAATCAGGGCCGCATTTTCCGGCACCATGATGAAATCAAGGAACTGATAAGCCTCGTCGACATTCTGGGCATCCGACAACAGGGTCACGGAATCCATGAACAGAGGGAAGCCTTCTTGCGGATAGCCGAACTTCACACTTTCGTTCAGCAGCGACGCACGAAACACCGCCCCGTTCCAATAGACCGACGACATGACATCATTCGCCGCCAGCTTTTCCGACATGCTATAATCCATCGACTGCCAGTAAGGCTTGGCGGCGATCAGCGCGTCGCGGGCGGCGCGCAGCATTTCGGGATCTTCGGAACAAGGCTCACCGCCGACATAGGACAGGGCCATAGAAATGATATCGTTCATTTCGGGGGTCACATTGATCTTGCCGCGCAATTCTTCGGGCGGATCAAGGAAAATGGCGCTGGTGTTAATATCGCCGCTATAGGCATCGGAGTTCACCGCGATTCCCGTCGCACCGATCAGCCAGGGAATCGAATAGGTGCGGCCGGGATCGAATTCGACATCGGCCCACTGATCCCCGATATTGCCATGATTGGGCAAACGCGACAGGTCCAATTCCGTGATCAGACCCTTTTCACGCCAGATCGGGATATAGTTGCTGGACGGCACGACAAGGTCGAACCCGTGGCCACCGGCCTCGATCTTGGCCAAGGCGGTATCATTGGAATCGTAATCGGTGACTGTGACGGTGATTCCCGTCTCTTCCTTGAATTTCGTCAGCAATTCGGGGCTGGTATAGTCGCCCCAGTTGTAAAGCTGCAGCACGCCCTGCGCCTGTGCGGCGGTGCCGATGCACAGGACGGCGACGGTTGACAATAGACGGTTCATCTTCGTTCTCCTTCAGGGTGGTCAGTTACGTTTGCGGGTCAGCAGAAAAAATCCGGTCAGCAGAATGACTGTCAGAACCAGCAGCAAGGTCGAGATAGCATTGACCTCTGCGCTGACGGACCGGCGGATTTGCGCCAGCATATAGGTGGGCAGCGTGTCCTGCCCGGCGGATTTCACGAACAAGGTGATGACGACATCATCAAGCGACGTGACAAAGGCCAGCATCAGCCCGGCCACAGCGCCCGGCATGATCAGTGGCAGCGTCACATGGCGAAAGGTCTGCCAGCGGTTTGCATAAAGATCGGCACTGGCTGTCTCAAGGCTCAGGTCCATCCCTTCCAGCCGGGCGCGGATCGGCAGATAGGCGAACGGCGTGCAAAAGGCGGCATGGGCAATGATCAGATACCACAATCCCTGATACCCGGTCGCGACCTTGATGGCGGAAAAGAAGATCAGCAGTGCCACGGCGGTGACGATTTCAGGCACCATCAAGGGCTGATTGATCATCAGATAGACGAACCCCTGCCCCCGCGTCTGCCGCCTGCGCGTCGTGCCAAGGGCCGCGGCGGTGGCAACGGTCGTCGCAATCAGCGACGCCATGGTGGCGATCTGCAACGACCGCCATGTGGCATCCTTGACCGCCTGATTGGCCCATGCCTGCGGATACCAGCGCCACGAGAACCCTTCCCAGATCGCCACGCTGTTGCCCGCATTGAACGAGAACAGCACCAGAATGATGATTGGCAGATACAGCAGGATGAAAACAGTGACCGCGATGGTGGAAAACCCGGGCAGCCGGGCGATGGCAAAGGTCCGGTCAGCCATGCCTGCGGTCCCCGCCCGTGGCAAACCGCGTATAGATGATCAGCGCCATTGCCACGATCACCAGCAGGACCACCGACAGCGCCGCGCCAAGCGGCCAGTTGCGCCCCTGGCCGAACTGCAATTCGATGAAGTTGCCGATCATCATGTTGGTGCCACCCCCGAGGATGCGGGGCGTCACATAGGCCCCAAGGGCCGGGATGAACACAAGGATGGACCCCGACACGATCCCCGGTTTCACCACCGGCACAATCACATGCCGCAGCAACTGCCACCGGCTGGC
>JBBREW010000264.1:0-4546 GCA_038225335.1 Rhodobacterales bacterium | reverse complement strand
GCCACGCGCGGGTGATCCAGTTCCTTGTGGTAATGGCTGATGAAACTTGCACCCACATGTTTGTAATCGGGGATATCCGCCAGACGGTCCAGCGTGGCTTGCGGGATCATCGGCCAGTCGGCCTTGTTGAACGATCCGGTGGTCAGCCCACGCGGCACGTCCGGCAACAGCCGCGCCATTTCGGCAACCGCATGCGGGTTGAACGACATCACGGCGACGGGCCCCTTGTAGGCGGCCAGCACGCGGGCGGCGGCCTGCCCCAGCGGCCCGGTATTTGGCCCCAGCGCGCCGTCCTGATCCTTGAGCTCGATCAGCAGCGGCACCCGCCCCGCCACGGCGTCCAGCACCTCGGCCAGCGTCGGGATCGACCCTGCGTCACCGCGCAGGGGCATCCCGGTCAGGCGCGCGCTGGACTGTTGCGCCACAGCACCCGGCGTGCCCGTCATGCGGTGCAGGTCGTAATCGTGAAACACCATCGGCACACCGTCGCTGGACAGTTGCAGATCGATTTCGATGCCATATCCATGTTCGACCGCATAGCGCACCGAACTCAGGCTGTTTTCAACCCGGCCGTGGGCGATGTCATGGCAGGCCCGGTGGGCGATCGGGCGGCTGACAAAGGATTTGGGCAGCATCACTCCACCTCGAACACGGCGTCGATTTCGACCATCACCCCCATGGGCAGGCTGGCAACGCCGATGGCGGACCGCGCATGGCGGCCGCGGTCACCCAGCAGGGCCACAAGGAAATCCGACGCCCCGTTGATGACCTTTGGCTGGTCGGTGAAATCGGGGGTCGAGCTCACGAATCCGTTCAGCTTGACCACCCGCACCAACCGGTCGATGTCACCGCCGCAGGCGGCCTTCAACTGCGCCAGCAGGCTGATGGCACAGGCCTTGGCGGCGGCAGCGCCGGTTGCCACATCCACATCCTGCCCCAGCCGCCCGGTCATCAAGCCGTCCGGACCCTGGGCGATCTGACCCGACACCCAGACCATGTTGCGCGTCACGATAAAGGGCACATAATTGGCCGCAGGGGCCGGCGCGTCGGGCAGGGTGATGCCCATCTCGGCGAGTGTCGTTTCAATCTTGCTCATGCCAGCGGTCCTTTCGGGTTTCGCCGCAATCTAGGACGCGGCACCCCGTCCGTCCATCTAGGAGTCGCGGAATGCCTTGGCAAAATAATCGGCCAGCGGTTTCAGCAGGTAATCCATCGGCGTGCGTTCCGCCGTGCGCACGAACGCTTCGACCGGCATGCCGGGGATCAGGACCATGCCGGCGGGCAGCTTTTCAATCTCGCCCTCGTCCATCTGCACTTCGGCGCGGTAAAAGGAGACACCGTTCTGGTCGTTGCGGAACGCATCCGCAGACAATTGCGTCACCTGTCCGGTCAATTCGGGGCTGCGGCGCTGGTCAAAGGCGGAAAACCGCAGCACCACGTCCTGCCCCATGTGGATCTGGTCGATATCCGTCACCTGCACCTGTGCCGCGATGATCAGCGGACGATCCTGCGGCACCAGATACATCAGCGGATCGGCGGACCGCACCACGGACCGGGGGGCAAAGACGGTCAGCCCGTAGACAATGCCCGACACCGGGGCGCGGATGTCCAGCCGGTCCAGCCGTTGCGTCAGGGTGCGGTACCGTTCGGTCAGTTCCAGCTCGTCGGGTTGCAGGTCGCGCAGCAGGCTGATTGCTTCTTCGCGGCGGGTGCTGGTCAGGCCAAGGATCTGGATTTCGATTTCCGTCCGGCGTTCCGCCGACTGTGCCGCCTGTGCCGTCAATTCGCCCACGCGGCCCTGAATGTTGGCTGCCTCGCGGCGCAAGGCCAGAACGCGGCTCGCTTGGGCCAATCCGCGATCCAGCAAACTTTGCTGATCGGCTAACTCTTCCGAGATCAGCGCCGCCTGTTCGGTCAGGGCGGTTTGTTGTGCATCGACGCCGGTGATCTGGCTGGCGATCTGCAATTCGCGCTGGCCCAGCTGTTCGGTCGCTTTGAGCAGGCTGTCCAAGCGCGCCTCGAACAGGCGGGTCTGGCCGTCGCGCAGGTCACGCGTCTTGTCGCCCGCATCCGTCAGCAGCGGGTCAAAGGTCAGACCGCTGGCCCCGTCACGCTCTGCCTCCAGCCGGGCACGCCGGGCGATCAGTTCGAACAGCTGCCCTTCGACCACGGCCATTTCGCTGACAAGGGTCGTGGAATCCAGCTTGATCAGCAGGGCACCGGATGCCACCTCCTCGCCCTCGTCCACCAGAATTTCGGCCACGACGCCGCCGTCCGGGTGCTGGATGACCTGTCGGTTGCGTTCCACCTCGATCTGGCCCTGGGCGATGACGGCGCCGGTGATGTTGGCAAAGACCGCCCATGCGCCGAACCCGCCGATCAGGATCACCAGTGCGACCAACCCCGCCAGCAGCGGTCCCCGGGCAGACCAGCGGTCGGGTGTCACGGGCCGCGTCATTGCACACCTGCGTTCATGCCAGCGGTGCGCGACAGCTGCTGCGCGTTCTGCATCACCTCTTTCAGGACGACATCCTTGGGGCCAAAGGCCCGCCGCGCGCCCCCTTCGATGACCAGCAAAAGGTCGCATTCCTGAATCGCCGCAGGCCGGTGCGCCATGATGAACACGGCCTTGCCATCCGCTTTGGCGTCACGGATGGCCGCGTTCAGCGCGTTCGATCCGTCATTGTCCAGATTGCTGTTGGGTTCATCCAGCACAAGGATGACCGGGTCACCATACATCGCGCGCGCCAGCCCGATCCGCTGGATCTGACCGCCCGACAACCGCCCGCCGTTGGCGGTGACGCGGGTATCATAGCCGTCCGGGAGTTTCAGGATCATGTCGTGGGCAGCGGCCTTGCGGGCGGCGGCCACCACGGCGGCATCATCGGGCGTCATCGACATGCGGGCGATGTTGTCGCGGATCGTGCCGTCGAACAACTGCACCCGCTGCGGCAGATACCCGATATAGGTGCCCAGCGTGTCGGCGTCGTATTGATCCAGTGCCGCGCCATCCAGCCGGATCTTGCCCCCCGCTGGCCGCCAGACCCCGATCAGCGCGCGCGCCAGCGATGATTTCCCGGCCCCAGAGGTGCCGATCACACCCACCGCCTGCCCGGGTTTGACATCGAAACTGATCATGCGCAGGCTCGCCTGCTGTTCGCCGGGCGGAATGACGGTGACCTGATCGGCGGTCAGGATCGCGCGCGGCCGGGGCAGGGTGGTCCGTTCGACATCTTCGGACACAGCCCCCAGCAGCACCGCCAGCCGCCCCCAGCCTTCGCGCCCCTTGTGCAGCACAGGCCACTGGCCGACGATCAATTCGATCGGGGCCAGCGCGCGGCCCATCAGGATCGACCCCGCGATCATGGCCCCGGCGGTCATTTCACCGCGCAGCACCAGATAGGCCCCCAGCCCCAGCATCGCCGATTGCAGGAACAGCCGGAATGTCTTGGTCAGGGCGGTATAGGTGCCAGCGGCGTCAGAGGCCCCGATGGTGGCATCAAGGGATGCCCCCCGCGCGATCTGCCAGCGGTCAAAGGCAGCCCCCCGCATCCCCAGTGCATGCACCAGCTCGCTCTCGCTGCGGATTTGCGAACCAAGCGTTTCGGCCTGATAGGTGGCGACGTTGGCCGTATCCAGCGGTGCCCGCGTGGCCAGCTGGTTGGCCACCGCCACCACCATCAACACCACACCGCCCGCCAGCGCCAATATCCCCAGCGCCGGATGAAAGATAAAAATGCCCAGAAAGAACAAGGGTGTCCACGGCAGGTCGAACACGGCCATCAAGACCGGAGAGGTGATCAGTCGCTGCACCGATTCCAGATCGCGCAACCCGGTGCGCGCCTCTGCCTCTGCCCGGTTCAGGGTGCCCGCGCGCAGCACGGCGGCAAAGACGCGGCGATCCAGCCGGGACTGGAACCGCGCGCCGACGCGCCCCATCACGCGGCCGCGCACATAATCAAGGATACCCATCATCCCATACAGAAACGCGACCAGCACCGACAGCGCGATCAGCGTTTCAAGGCTGCGGCTGCCCAGCACCCGGTCATAGACGTTCAGCATGTAAAGCGGACCCGCCAGCATCAGCAGGTTCACGAAGAAACTGAAGATCGCCACAGCCCAGTAAAGCGCACGGCCTTCGCGCCGGACAGCGGCCAGTTCTGCGGCACCCTGCCGGGTTTCATGATCGCTGCGCTGCATCGCATTCCTTGTGTAACGGTGACCGGCCCGCAAAGCCGGGCCATGGTGTCTGGCACACCTTATCCTGCATACGTCTGACGGCCATACGTATTCCGTCGCAGGTTGCCCAGTCCCATCATCTGCCGTTTGCCGTTACAAAAGCGTTGACACACACGCAGGTGACAGACGTTGGGCCAGCCGCTATGGTGCTGCCATCAGCGACCACTGCCATGGAGCGCCCTGCAATGACCATACCCCGGCCCGCTGCCGCTTTTGCTGGCCTGTGTGCCGCGGCCTGTCTGACCGGCGCGGCAACAGCACAGACCGCCGGTCCCTATGACGGAACCTATAAACAGGCGGCCAATGC
>JBBREW010000263.1:0-4587 GCA_038225335.1 Rhodobacterales bacterium | reverse complement strand
GCGCCCGGTCCAGCGGCACATAGGTCAGCGTGTCAAACCGCAGCATGTCCCGCCCATCGGGACCATCCGGCGCCGCGACGGTGACGATGAGGTTCTCGATTCGGATGCCATAGGCGCCCGCCTTGTAGTAACCGGGTTCGTTGGACAGGATCATGCCCGGCTCCAGCGGGGTCGTGGACCGCCGGGACAGGCCTTGCGGCCCTTCGTGGACGCACAGGTAACTGCCCACCCCATGCCCGGTGCCGTGGTCGTAATCAAGGCCCGCAGCCCACAGCGGGACCCGTGCCACCGCATCCAGATGCTGCCCGGCCAGCCCACGCGGAAACTGCAGGCGGCTTATTCCGATCATGCCCTGCAGTACCCGGGTATAGCGGTCGCGGTGTTCGTCGCCGGGCGCCCCGACAAAGACGGTGCGTGTGATATCCGTTGTGCCGTCCGCATATTGCCCGCCGCTGTCGATCAGAACCATCATGCCGGGTGTGATCGCCGCATCGGTGTCGGTGGTGACGCGGTAATGCACGATTGCGCCATGCGCCCCCGCGCCAAGGATCGTGTCAAAGCTGATATCGCGCAGGGCACCGGTGGCGCGCCGGAACCCTTCCAGCGCTGTCACGGTCGCAATTTCGGTCAGGGTGCCACCGGGGGCCGTGGCGGCGAACCACGCCAGAAACTGCACCATGGCAGCCCCGTCGCGGATATGGGCCGCGCGCGCGCCCGCGATTTCTGCGGTGGTCTTGCAGGCCTTGGGCAGGATGCAAGGGTCCTGACCGGTCACCACATCCCCCGCGATCATGTCGCGGACGGCCTGCGGGCAGGACGCGGGATCAATACAGACCGGACCTGTCGTCGCCCGCAGCACCGCGCCTAGCTGATCCGGGGCGTGGATGGTGACATCGGACCCCAGATGCGCTGCCACAGGCTCTGTCTGGGTTGGCGCTGCAAACAGATCGACCCGGCCATCTTGATGCAGAATCACAGTTGCCTGCGGCACCGGGTTGCGTGCGATGTCGCCACCGCGGATGTTCAGCAACCAAGCGATGCTGTCGGGCAGGGTGATGACCCATGCCCCGCCATCGTCACGGCGCAGACGGTCGCGTTTGCTGGCGTGTGTCTCGCCGGTCAGCGCCTCGGACTGCACCACAAAGGGGGCTGCGGGCGGTGCGGGCCGGTCGGTCCAGACCGTGTCCACCAGATTGGCGCTGGCCCGCAGGGTGATGCCGTGAGGGGCGAGGGCCGCTGTCAAGTCGGCGATCTCCTTGACCGTGTGCAGCCAGGAATCGAAACCGACGACACCGCCCTGCGGCAACTGCTGCGGCAACCAGTCCGCCAGCGTGGTGTCCGGCCATGCAACGGGCGTGAACACATCGGCGATCTGATCGCGCACCTGCAGGCGATACCGGCCGTCCACGAACACCCCGGCCACACCGTCCAGCACGGCGGCAAACCCGGCTGATCCGGTAAACCCCGTCAGCCATGCCAGCCGTTCATCGCCGGCCGCCACATATTCGCCCTGATAGCGGTCCGTACGCGGCACCAGAACCCCGTCCAGACCGGCGGATCGCATCGCGGCACGCAGCGCGGTCAGACGGGCCGGCCCCTGACCGGGGGTGCTTGTGGCGTCAAAGCTTTGAAACATCGCAGGCGCGTCCTCGCTTTTTTTGAAATACTCTCGCCGAAGGCACAGCGTTTTGCGCAGGCAAAACGCTGTTCACATCATCCGGCGCATGCCCAGCACCCGGGCGCGCTTGCGCGGGTCGTTGTCGAACAGACTGGCCAGTTGCTCTGTCATCGCCCCGGCAAGCTGTTCCACATCGGTGATCGTGACCGCCCGGTTGTAATATCGCGTTACGTCATGGCCGATGCCGATGGCAGCAAGTTCGACGCCGCGTCGCTTTTCAATCATGGCGATCACATCGCGCAGGTGCTTTTCCAGATAGTTGGCCGGATTGACCGACAGGGTGCTGTCATCCACCGGGGCACCGTCAGAGATGACCATCAGCACCTTGCGCTGTTCGGGGCGGTTGACCAGACGGCGGTAGGCCCATTCCAGCGCCTCGCCGTCGATGTTTTCCTTCAACAGGCCTTCTTTCATCATCAGACCCAGATTGGGCCGGGTCCGACGCCACGGTGCGTCGGCGGATTTATAGATGATATGTCGCAGGTCGTTCAGGCGACCGGGGGTGGCACTGCGGCCTTCCTTCAGCCAGGCCTCGCGGCTTTGGCCGCCTTTCCACGCCTTGGTGGTAAAGCCAAGGATTTCGACCTTCACATCGCAGCGTTCCAGCGTGCGGGCCATGACATCGGCACAGATCGCCGCAATGGAAATGGGCCGCCCGCGCATCGACCCGGAATTGTCCAGCAACAGGGTGACGACCGTGTCGCGGAATTCCGTGTCCTTTTCGACCTTGAACGACAGCGATGTGGTGGGGCTGACCACCACGCGGGCCAGACGGCCTGCATCCAGAATGCCTTCTTCCAGATCGAATTCCCAGCTGCGGTTCTGTTTGGCCTGCAGGCGGCGTTGCAGCTTGTTGGCCAGTCGGCTGACCGCCCCTTTCAAGGGGTCAAGCTGCTGATCCAGATAGGCGCGCAGCCGTTCCAGCTCTGCCGGTTCCGCCAGATCGGCGGCGCTGATTTCCTCATCAAAGGCATTGCTGAACACCTTGTAGTCGGGATCGGCGTCGGATGCGGGGGCGGGTGCGGGCGGATCGGTCGGCGCCTCGCCTTCGGGCATCTCGGTTTCCTCGCCCATGTCGGCGTCGCCCTGATCGTCCATGCTGACCTGGGCTTGGCTGGCGTCCTGGCTGTCTTCCTGCGCCTGCTCCGGGCTTGCCTCTGCCTCTTCGCCGTCGCTGTCGTCGCCGGTGGTGTCGGGCTGGTCATCGGCGTCGTCGCCCGCATCCTCTGCGTCGGTGTCGCTGTCATCGTCGGGGGCATCGGGATCGTCGCCCAGTTGATCGCCGTAACCCAGATCGGCGATGATCTGCCGGGCAAAACGGGCAAAGGCCTGCTGGTCGTGCAAGGTGTCCGACAGGCTGTCCAGCGTGCCGCCAGCCTGTTCCTCGATGAAACCGCGCCACAGCGACATGACGTTGTCAGCCCCGGCGGGCAGGTCGCGGCCCGTCGCCAGATGCCGGATCAGATATCCTGCTGCCACGGCCAGCGGTGCATCGGCGGTGGACCGGATCTGGTCATAGCCTTTGCGCTGCGCCTCGTGTCCGATCTTTGCGTCGATGTTGCCTGCCGTGCCGGGCATGTAGCGGGCCCCCACGGCCTCGATCCGGGCGGTTTCCATCGCATCATAGATATCGCGCGCCATCTGCCCCGGCGGGGCATAGCGGGCAGAGGTCTTGGCATCATGGAACTTGTGCCGCAGGGCAAAGGCGTCGGCGGTGCCGCGTGCCAACAGCACCTCTGGCCGGGTCATCCGGCGGCTGACCTGCGGCAGGCGGATCGTGTCACCGGTCTGTCCGGCAGGGTCCACGGAATAGCTGACGGTCAGGTCCGGATCGTCGGCCATGACCTTCGTTGCCTCGGCCAGCGCCTTCTTGAAGGGATCTGCGGGGTTGTCGTTCGGTTTTTTCATGCCCTGTGATAGAGCGTGGTCGGGGGCCGGGGCAAGGGGGCCGCGTTGCGCACAGGTGCTGTTCGGCGCTGCCGGTTGTCATGTCGCAGGATCACCGCCATCTGAGGGGCAAGCAAACAACCCCCCTCATGAAGGAATACCTCCCATGGCCGCCTTGCCGAAAATTGCCATCATCATCGGATCGACCCGCGCCACCCGTTTCGCCGACAAGCCCGCCGCATGGATGCTGGCGCAGGCGCAAAAGCGTGAAGACATGACCGCCGAACTGGTCGATCTGCGCGATTTTGACCTGCCGTTGTTCGACGAGCCTGCATCAAACATGTGGATGCCGTCGTCCGACCCCAAGGCTTTGGCCTGGCAGGCGAAAATCGCGGAATTCGATGGCTACATCTTTGTGACCGCCGAATACAACCACTCGATCACCGGGGCGTTGAAGAACGCGCTGGATCAGGCCTATGTGGAATGGAACCGCAAGCCGATGGGTTACATCGGATATGGCGGCGTCGGTGCGGCCCGTGCCGTCGAACACCTGCGCACCATCGGTGTCGAACTGGCCATGGTACCGGTCCACGGCGCGGTTCACATCGCTGGCGGCGACTTCATGGCTGTTCATCCGATGGGCAAGAATGGCCCGATCGAGGAGATCGAGGCGCACCTGCTGCCAGCCGCCACAAATCTGCTGGACGACATGGTCTGGTGGGCCAATGCGACGCTGGCCGCCAAAGCCTGATCGCAGCAGACCCTTGACGACCAAAGGCCGGGCGATGTGCCCGGCCTTTTTGGTCAGTGGCGCCTTATCAGCGGCAGGTCAGTAGGGTCAGCGGCAGGACAGCGTGACTGGCACCTGACCACCGAACCCACGATAGATCGCCGCGGGCAGGATCTGGTCGCGGTCATCGCCCGCCGCTGCATAGACGCGGTCAATCGCCCGCGCGGGGCATCCGGTGTCGGCACGCGCCGCATTTTCCAGATCGGCGATCGACACCAGCGGGGCAGAGGGC
>JBBREW010000262.1:0-4599 GCA_038225335.1 Rhodobacterales bacterium | reverse complement strand
ACCGCGTGCAGCACCTCTGTTCCGATGCCGCGACCGCGCACCGACGGGCGGATGAAACATTCCTCCAGCCAGCCGACCATGCCGCCCTGCGTGACCGACCAGCCAAAGGTCACGATGACATAACCAAGCGGGCTGCTTTTGGGACCGATCAACCAGATCGCCCCCAGGGGCGATCCGTCCAGCAAGGGACCGGCAACCGTGGCCCGGTGGATGTCGTCATGTTCGACACCTGCCTCGGCGTGATAGCGGGACATGAGGTCGAGCACCCGGTCGGTGTCGGCGGGGGTCGCAAGGGCGATGGCCGTCGTCACAGGCGGGCCAGCCGGTCGGTCAACAAGGCAAAGAACCCGTCTGCATCCACATCACCCATAAACATTGCGTTCGGGGCGCGGTTTGTGACGCGCCACCAGTCAGCGACCGTCATGCCCAGCGTCAGGTCCGATCCGGTTTCAACGACGACATTGATGTGCCGCCCGGTAAACAGATCGGGCTGAATCAGATAGGCGATGACGCAGGGATCGTGCAGCGGCGCGCCTTGTGATCCGTATTTCTCCTTGTCGTAGCGTTCAAAGAAGTCCGTCCAGGCCGCCACCATATCGCCGACCTGCGTGCCCATCGCGCGGAAGGCATCGACGCGGGCGCGGTTCGTCAGCGCCTTGTGCGTCACATCGAGCGGCATCACGACCAGCGGCACGCCAGCGGCAAAAACCTCTGCCGCGGCCTCTGGATCGACAAAGATGTTGAATTCCGCTGTCGGTGTGATGTTGCCGACCTCGAAATAGGCGCCACCCATCAGTACGATTTCCTGCACGCGGGGGATGATGTCCGGGGCGCGCCGAAAGGCTGTCGCGATATTGGTCAGCGGCCCCAGCACGCAGAGCGTCACCGTGCCCGCAGGGGCTGTGCGCAGTGTGTCGATAATGAAATCGACGCCGTGCAGGTCCTGCAGGGGCATGGTCGGGTCAGCCATCTGGGGCCCGTCCAGACCCGTCTTGCCGTGGACGTGTTCCGCCGTCACCAATGTGCGGATCAGGGGGGCATCACAGCCCGCATAGACGGCGATGTCGGGCCGCCCCGCCAGTTCGCACACGATGCGGGCATTCTTCTGCGTCAGCGCCAGCGGGACATTCCCCGCGACGCAGGTGATCCCCAGAACATCGACTTCGGCCGAGGCAAGGGCCAGCAGGATCGCCACGGCGTCGTCCTGTCCGGGGTCGGTGTCGATGATGATCTGGCGTGTCATTGGGAAAGTCCTTGTCCGTTTGGCGCAATGTGGCCTTCGGGCGCGGCGGGGGCAAGGGGGCGGCCCCCTGCCCATACCGACTATCCCATTTGCGCGGGCCGGTCAGCGGTGCGCCGCCGGTAACATCAGACCAGTGACTGACGCCCCCGCGCCAAGGCCGCGACCCCGGTGCGGGCGATTTCCTGCAACCCCAGCGGGCGCATCAGATCGGTAAAGGCGTCGATCTTTTCAGGTGTACCGGTGATTTCGAACACAAAGGATTCCAGCGTGCTGTCGACCACACTGGCGCGAAAGATATCCGCCAGACGCAGCGCCTCGACCCGCGTGTCACCGCGTCCCGCGACCTTCAGCAGGGCAAGCTCGCGTTCGACGGACGGGCCGTCCACGGTCAGGTCGTGCACCTCGTGGACCGGGACGATGCGGCCCAGCTGTGCCTTGATCTGCACGATCACCTGCGGGGTGCCCGCCGTCACGATCGTGATGCGCGACCGGTGCCCGGTGTGGTCGATTTCCGCCACGGTCAGGCTTTCGATGTTGTAGCCGCGCCCGGCGAACAGGCCGATCACGCGGGCCAGCACGCCGGGTTCGTTTTCGACGATCACCGCAAGGGTGTGTTTTTCGATGGTGTCGCCAAAGGTGGACCGCAGGTCATAGGCGGAATGACTGGTTGCGCCTTTTTTGATGTTCAGTGCCGACATGGGCGTGTTCCTTGATCTTGGGGCTGTTGCAGGGGGAAGGTCATCACACCAGCACCGCGCCGGTGGCGGTGATGGCACCCTGCACCTGTGCATTGCGCAACAGCATGTCGTTGTGGGCCTTGCCTGACGGGATCATCGGGAAACAGTTTTCGTGCTTTTCCACCAGACAGTCAAAGATCACCGGGCCGTCATAGGCGATCATTTCCTTGATCGCCTCGTCCAGATCATCGGGATCGGAACAGCGGATGCCCTTGGCACCAAAGGCTTCGGCCAGTTTCACGAAATCGGGCAGGGCTTCTGACCACGACTGGCTGTAGCGTTCGCCGTGCAGCAGTTCCTGCCACTGGCGCACCATGCCAAGGCGTTCGTTGTTCAGGATGAACTGCTTGACCGGCAGGCGGTATTGCATCGCCGTGCCCATTTCCTGCATGTTCATCAGCCACGACGCCTCTCCGGCGACGTTGATGACCAGCGAGTCACGGTGCGCCATCTGCACGCCGATGGACGCGGGTGTGCCGTAACCCATGGTGCCAAGCCCGCCAGAGGTCATCCAGCGATTGGGGTCCTCGAACCCCAGATACTGCGCGGCCCACATCTGGTGCTGGCCGACCTCTGTGGTGATATAGCGGTCGTGGCCTTTGGTCAGCGCCTCCAGCCGGGACATGGCGTATTGCGGCCGGATGACCGGGCCGTCCTGCGTAAACCCAAGGCAGTCGATCGCACGCCATGCGTTGATCTGCGACCACCATTTCGCCAGCGCATCCTTGTCGGTCTTGCGGCCCTGCGATTTCCAGACCTTCAACAGGTCTTCCAGCACATGCGCCACGTCACCCAGGATCGGGATATCGACGCGGATCACCTTGTTGATGCTGGAGGCGTCAATGTCGATATGGGCCTTTTTCGACTTGGGGCTGAAGGCGTCGATGCGGCCCGTGATCCGGTCGTCAAAGCGGGCGCCGATGTTGATCATCAGATCGCAGTCGTGCATCGTCATGTTGGCTTCATAGGTGCCGTGCATCCCCAGCATGCCCAGCCACGCGGGACCGGACGCCGGATAGCATCCAAGCCCCATCAGTGTGGAGGTGATGGGAAACCCTGTCGCCTCGACCAACTCTCGCAAAAGCTGACTGGCGGCCGTGCCGGAATTGATGACGCCGCCGCCGGTATAGAACACCGGACGTTTCGCCTTTGCCATCGCCTCTGCCAGTTCCGTGATCATGGCGATATCGCCTTTGACCTGCGGGGCGTAGTGGGATTTGCGTTTGGATTTTTCGGAATAGGTGCCCGTGGCGAACTGCACATCCTTTGGAATGTCGATCAACACCGGGCCGGGACGGCCCGACATGGCCACGTGAAAGGCCTCGTGGATCGTATTCGCCAGCTTGTCGGTATCCTTCACCAGCCAGTTATGCTTGGTGCAGGGCCGCGTGATGCCGACGGTATCCGCCTCTTGAAAGGCATCTGTGCCGATCATGAATGTCGGAACCTGACCGGTCAGCACGATGATCGGGATGCTGTCCATCAGTGCATCCGTCAGACCCGTCACCGCGTTGGTCGCACCGGGACCAGAGGTGACAAGCGCCACACCCGGCTTGCCGGTGGACCGGGCATAGCCTTCGGCGGCGTGGACCGCACCCTGTTCATGCCGGACCAGCACGTGCTGAATCTGGTTTTGCTGAAAGATCTCGTCATAGATCGGCAGAACAGCCCCGCCGGGATAGCCAAAGACCACCTCGACGCCCTGATCGATCAGGGCCTGCACAACCATCTTTGCGCCAGTCATCGTTTTCGTCATCGTCTTGTCCTCAACAGCAGGCAATACCGGCCCGAATGGTGGCAATGATCGCATCGCACAAAAAAGCCCCCGCGGATCGGCGGGGGCGCATGGTGACCTGTCAGGGTCTGCCGTTACCGGCCCATGCGCTGCTGCCTTTTGATGTGTACGATCCGTGTCATTGCAGATTCCCTTGGGTTGCCACGTTTTATGCAGGCGTCCGGGCAGGGTCAACCGCCCAAGTGGATAAAATGTCGCTCAGGTGACGATATTCGCAACTTTATTTCAAAACAGTGCCCAACCGGACCGGATTGCCTTCATCCAGACGGCTGCTGTCCGCGCTGTCTGCATCTGCTGTGTCGGGTTTCGGGTTCTGTTTGGCCTGCGCCTCAATCTCTGAATCGATTTCAGCACCCAGCAGGACGATGAAGGATGACAGCCACAACCACATCAGCAATGCGATGACACCGCCCAAGGCGCCGAAGGTTTCGTTGTAACCTGCAAAATTCTGCACATACCATGCGAACCCGATGGACCCGATCAGCCACAGCACGCAGGCGATGCCTGCACCGGGTGTGATCCAGCGCCACGCGCGCGGCTTGCGGGCCGGCGCATAGCGGTAAAGGACAGCCAATGCGCCCGCCAGCAACAGCATGACGATGGGCCAGCGCACGGTCAGCACCAGCCATTCCGCATCCGGGTCCAGCCGCATCAGCCGCAATGCCACGGGGATCGCGACCAAGGTCACGACGATGATGAAAAATCCGATCACGGCCCCAAGCGTCAGCACAAGCCGGGCCACGGTTGCGCGCAGGAAGCTGCGCGATTCTTCCACGTTGAAAGCCACGTTTAGCCCCTGGATCAGCGCAGACATCCCCGCGCTC
>JBBREW010000261.1:0-4627 GCA_038225335.1 Rhodobacterales bacterium | reverse complement strand
GCGGCCGCATCGGTGGGGGCCATCCAGCGGCAGTTGCTGGTGCTGGAAAATCAGGGTGGGGCGGCGCTGTTCGGTGAACCCGCACTGGATTTGCTAGACATGATGCAACTGGCCCCGGACGGACGCGGCCAGATCAACATTCTGGCCGCCGATCAGTTGATGGCCAGCCCCGCCTTGTATGCGACGTTTCTGCTGTGGCTGCTGTCGGAACTGTTCGAAGTGTTGCCAGAGGTCGGCAACCCCGAAAAGCCGAAACTGGTATTCTTTTTCGACGAGGCGCATCTGCTATTCGACGGCGCACCCAAGGTGCTGGTGGACAAGGTCGAACAGGTTGCCCGCCTGATCCGGTCCAAGGGAGTGGGCGTCTATTTCATCACGCAGAACCCTGCCGATGTGCCCGATGCGGTGCTGGGGCAGTTGGGCAACCGGGTGCAGCACGCGCTGCGCGCCTTTACCGCCAAGGACCGCAAGGATTTGCAGAAGGCCGCGCAGACCTATCGCGACAACCCCGCCTTTGACACGGCAGAGACGATCCAGCAGGTCGGCACGGGAGAGGCGCTGACGTCGATGCTTGACCCCAAAGGCTCGCCGATGATCGTCGCCCGCACGCTGATCCGCCCGCCCGCGTCGCAGGTTGGCCCGGTTGATGCCTCTGTGCGGGCGGTCATGATGGCAGCCTCGCCGATGGCGGGCAAATACACGACCACCCTCGACCGCGAGAGCGCCTTCGAGATACTGACCAAACGGGCGGAAACCGCTGCGGCAGAGGCAGCGTCGGCGGATGCGGCCGATGCAGCGGCAACGACACAGGCGCGCGAATTCGCCAAGGCCCGCAGATACGAGGCCCCCCAGCCGCGCCAACCTACGACGCGCAAAACGCAACGCGCCGCCGATCAGGGTTTTGGTGATGCCGTGGCCAGCGTGATCGTCAAGGAGTTGAAAGGCACCACGGGCCGCCGCATCGTGCGCGGCATTCTGGGCGGGCTTTTCAAAGGGCGTTGAAGCAGGCGCGGCGACCGGTTGCGACCACATTAAAAAAGATGAGTATTTCAGAAAAAAGCGAGGACAGGGGGTGCACCGCCTGTCCGCGCCTTTGACGGATTGCGCGCGCCCTTTACAGCGGCCTGATCTTGATCGTGGCCAGACGGTTTTCGTCTTTTGCAATGACTTCGAACCGGAAGCCATGAAAGGAGAAAACCTGCCCTTCGATGGGAATGATCTGGGCTTCGTGGATGACAAGGCCTGCCACGGTGTTGGCTTCTTCGTCGGGCAGGTTCCAGTCATGGGCGCGGTTCACGTCGCGAATGGTCATGGAACCGTCGATCAGATAGGCGCCATCATCGGTCTGGGTCACGACATAGTCTTCGCCTTCGTCGAATTCATCGGCAATTTCGCCGACGATTTCTTCGATGATGTCTTCGAGGGTGCACAGACCCTGCAAGGCGCCGTATTCGTCCACGACAAGGGCGAAATGCGTCTTGCGTTTCAGGAACTGGCGCATCTGGTCGTTCAGGGTCGTCGTTTCCGGCACGAAGTAGGGCGGCATGGCCACATCCATGATGTCCACGCGGGTCATGCGGTCGGCACCTTCGACTTCGGCATTGTGCATCGCGCGCAGCAGGTCCTTGGCGTGGATCACACCGACGATGTTTTCCGGGTCGTCGCGATAGAGCGGCAGGCGGGTATGCGCGCTTTCAAGGCATTGGCGCAGGATGTCGCTGGCGGGCTGGTCCGCATCCACCATTTCGATCCCCGAGCGGTGGAGCATCACCTCTGCCACGGTGCGGTCCATCAGGTCGAGCGCACCAAGGATGCGGTCGCGGTCCTCTTTGCCCACGACGCCTTCGGAATGGCCCAGATGCAGCGCGCCTGCGATTTCTTCGCGGACCGCCAGCACGTTGCTGTTCGGATCGGTCCGCACGCCGAACACATAAAGCACCCCGCGCACGAAATACCGCACCGCATTCACGACAGGCGAAAAGACCAGCACAACGACAGAGATTGGCCGTGCCACGAAGGATGCCGTCGTTTCGGGGTTCGTGATGGCATAGGTCTTTGGCAGGACTTCGGAGAAAATCAGCACAAGCAGGGTCATCACAAGCGTTGCCACCGCCACACCGTTCTGCCCGAAGACAGAGGTCAGCAGGGCCGTCGCCAGCGAGGTGGCAAGGATATTGACCACGTTGTTGCCCAGCAGGACCGATCCGATCAGCCGTTCGCTGTCTTCGGTGACGTCAAGCGCGCGTTGTGCGCCCGCACTGCCCCGGTCGGCCGCCGCCCGCAATTTGCCACGCGATGCGGCGGTCAGTGCGGTTTCGGACCCCGAAAAGAACCCCGACAGCACCAGCAGGATCAGAATTCCCCCCGCTGTCAGCCAGAATGAGGCGTCAAAGAGGGTGGCGGTCGCAAGCTCGGGGTCCATGGTCAACTTTCAGGTGATATGCAAGCCACTGTTATATGCAGCCGTGGCGTGCGTTCAAGGGCGGGTGGATTTGCGGGCAAGGGGGTGATGCGTCAGAACCAGATCGGTCAGCGCGTCGTCCAGCACATGCGTATAGATTTCGGTCGTGGCGACATCCGCGTGACCCAGCATGATCTGGATCGCCCGCAGATCGGCACCGCCCGCCAGCAGATGCGTCGCAAAGGCGTGGCGCATGGTATGCGGGGTCACGTCATCGGGACCAAGGCCTGCGGCGGCGGCCAGTTCCTTGATCAGGAAAAAGAACCGTTGCCGGGTCATGTGACCGGTCTGGCCACGGGTCGGAAACAGGAACCGCGACACAGGCTTGCCCGCCATGCGGCGCGCGTCCTGTGCACTGTCCCAGACGACCAGCCAGTCCGTGACCGCACTGCGGGCGGGCGGTGACAGGGGCACCAGACGTTCCTTGCCGCCCTTGCCCCGCACCAGAAGCATGCGCGGATCACCCCGCGCCGCCGACACCGGCAGAGAGACGAGTTCTGTCACCCGCATCCCCGTCGCATAAAGCAGTTCCATCAGGCAGGTGTTCCTGACCGCATCGGCACCGCTGTCGCGGGCGGCCTGCAACAGACGGCCCACCTCGTCGATGGTCAGGGTCTTGGGCAGGGTCCGCGCCTTGCCCGGTCCCTTGATGCGGATGGCGGGATTGTCGCCGCGCCAGCCTTCTTCAAAGGCGAAACGATAGATCTGGCGGATCGACGACAGGCGGCGCGCCCGCGTCGCGCGCGACAGCCCCTGCGCGTCGCAGGCGATCAGATAACCTTCGATATCGTCCTGGGTGGCGGTTGCAAGATGCAGCGCGTGATCCGTCAGCCAGCCCGTGAAATCCGTCAGATCGCGGGCATAGGCCAGTTGCGTGTTGCGGGCCGCATCAAGTTCGGCGGCCTGCGCCGCGACAAAGGTCTGTATCCAGCGGGCCATGTGGTCGGGTCCGGTCACCGCGACCGGTCCAGCAGCAGCAGTTGCAGGGCGGTGCGGCGCGCGGTGTCATCCAGACCTGCGGCCCGCAACACCTGCAGGCCATCGGCCACGGACCGGGCGTCCCCCGCAGCACCCGCATCAAAGACGGCAATGGCGGCGAGGATGGCTTCGCCCAGCTTGTCTGCGTCCAGCAGGCGTTGCGGGCCGTCCGGAACAGCAGTGCCGGTCAGGCCCGCGACAACCGCCTCTTCCATCGCGGTGGCCGGATCGGCGTCCGACAGATCGCCGGTCGCAATGGCCCGCAGCAGCGCCGGCAGGGCGGGTGTTGCTGCGGCAAAGGTTTCATAATCGTCCGACAACAGGCCGAGCGTGCGGGCGATATCCTGTGCCGGTCCGGTCAGGGGCATCGCACGCAGCGCGGGGGCGAAAAGGGTCGCGAACTGGGCCTCTGCCCGGATGGTGCGCATGGCGTCCCACGCTTGGGGCAGCGCGTCCGACACGGCGTCCTTGTCTTGCGCGGCCACGGCGGCGGTCAGGGCCCGCATCGCGGCCAGCCGGTCCCAGACACCGCCCGAGGCGGCGGGCGTCGCCTTGGCCATTACCTGTTGCAGGGTTTCGGCAGACAGGGCCCCGTGCAGGGCCAGCCGTTCGGCCGCATCAAGACGGGCCTTTTCGCCCACGATGTCGCGCAGATCGGCACGGGCAAAGGCCAGCGGCAACGTCTGGGTGGGCAGACCTTCGCCGATGGCCTCTCTCATCCGGAAGATCAGCGGGCTGATCCGGTCGGGGGCGGGCAGGGTGGCGTCAGTATCGTCCATATCCGCGTCAAGGAACCTTGACAGCAGCAGCTCATCCTCTGGGGCGACATCAGCCAAGGCGCGGTGTGTGTTCAAGGTCAGGGCCGCCGCCATCCAGTCACCATTGCGCGCCAGACAGAAGATACGCGCCGGATAGGTGGGCGCCAGACCGGGCGATGTCTGCATGGCACGGCAGGCCCGGTCCTCTGTTCCGGTCAGCAGGGCAATGTCGAACCAGCGCCGGAACAGGGCAGGGTCGGTCGGATCGGCGGCATCAATCAACGCCATCGCGTCATCAAGCGCCGCCAGATCCAGCAGCTTGTCGATCCGGGCCAGCAACACCCCCTGTTCCGCACCCGCCGGGGCGTCGGCCTGCGCCAGCAGCAGTGTGGTCAGCAGATCCCGCAAGGCAGGCAGGGTCGGGGCGGAT
>JBBREW010000260.1:0-4642 GCA_038225335.1 Rhodobacterales bacterium | reverse complement strand
GGTGTGACGGACCGCCATCTGCGCGGCTGATGGAACCTTTTGGACAGCTCGCGCATTGTTCAGCAGCTTTTGATTTCACAAAAGGAAGACTGTTTTGGACCTGATCCGCATTATTCTATCCATTCTCGTGCCGCCTTTGGGTGTTTTCCTGCAAGTGGGGCTTGGCAAGCATTTCTGGCTGAACATCGTGCTGACATTGCTGGGCTATATCCCCGGTCTGGTCCATGCCATCTGGATCATCGCACGCAGCGGTCCGAAAACAGCATGACTGATCACGCGGCACGTCTTGCACGGCTGGAACATCTGGCACACCGCATGGACACGGCGTTCCGCATCCCGATCATCGGGGTGCGCGTCGGTTATGACAGCATCGCAGGCCTGATCCCCGGGTTGGGCGACATCGCGACGCTGGGTCCTGCCTTGTGGATCGTCTGGGAGGCAAAGCGTCTGGGCGCGCCGTTCCATGTGATCGGGCGGATGCTGGCAAATTCAGGCACCGATGCGGTAATCGGCGCTGTGCCGATCCTTGGCGATCTGTTCGATGCGGCGTTCAAATCCAACCGCCGCAACGTGGCCCTGCTGCGCGACCACCTGGAACGACGCGGCGCTGTCCAGCCGATACAGCGACCGCAGTTTGCCTGACCGGGCGTTTTCCGATTGGCGTGACATGAAAAAGGCGGGCCAGAAGCCCGCCTTTCTTACGTTTCGACTATCGCCCAATAGCAATCAGCCGACGAGTTCAAGACCCGAGAAGAAATAGGCGATCTCTTCCTTGGCGGTTTCCGGTGCGTCGGACCCATGGACAGAGTTTTCGCCGATCGACAGGGCGAAATCCTTGCGGATCGTGCCATCGGCAGCGTCCGCAGGGTTCGTGGCACCCATCACGTCGCGGTTCTTCTGGATGGCATTTTCGCCTTCCAGCACCTGCACCACGATCGGTTCGGAAATCATGAATTCGCACAACTCGTCAAAGAACGGCCGATCCTTGTGGACGCCATAGAACGCCTGCGCCTGTGCCAGTGTCATCTGGATACGCTTGGACGCGACAATGCGCAGGCCCGCATCCTCGAATTTGGCAACGATCTTGCCGGTCAGATTCCGCTTGGTGGCGTCGGGCTTGATGATGGAAAATGTGCGCTGAATGGCCATGGGTGCCTCTTTTCATGGGATGCGGGCAAACTGCCCTGTGGGGTCCGGCGCTGCCCTAGCACGGGTCCGCGCCCATGAAAAGCCGCATAGGGTTGCTTGCAATCGCAACCCGCTGCGTTGATGTTCACAGGCAGTTTACAAAGGCGGGTGCCCCATGAATGTCATTGTCGATTTCCTGAATACGGTCTTGTGGAATTATGTGCTGGTCTATGGCCTGCTGGCTGTGGGCCTGTTCTTCACCGTCAGGCTTGGCTTTATCCAGTTCCGCCATTTCCCCGAATACTTCCGCGTCATCACCGGGTCGCGCGAAACCTCGTCCCAAGGCATCAGTCCATTGCAGGCCCTGACGATTTCACTGGCCAGCCGGGTTGGCACCGGCAATCTGGCTGGTGTCGCGGTCGCCATCTATCTCGGCGGGCCGGGGGCGATCTTCTGGATGTGGATGGTGGCGCTGGTCGGCATGGCCACCGCCTATGCGGAATCGGCGCTGGCGCAGCTTTACAAGGTGCGCAACGCTGACAACCAGTATCGCGGCGGCCCGGCGTTCTATATGGCCAACGGGGTGGGATCACGGCCCATGGGCTATGCCTTCTCGATCTGTCTGATCCTCAGCTTCGGCCTTGTCTTCTCTGCGGTGCAAAGCAATTCGATTTCCGAATCCATGGCGGGTGCCTTTGGCATCCCCGGCTGGATCACCGGCCTCGTGCTTGCGGTGCTGGCGGGCGTCGTCATCTTTGGCGGCATCCGGTCCATCGCCAGCGTCGCGGAAAAGATCGTGCCCGCGATGGCGGGCATCTATCTGCTGGTCGCCATCTATGTCGTGGCCATCAACATCACCGAGGTGCCCGCCATGCTGGCGCTGATCGTCAAAAGCGCCTTCGGGTTCGAACAGGCCGCCGGCGGCTTTGCCGGTGGGTTCATCGCCGCCCTGATGAACGGCGTGAAACGCGGGCTGTTCAGCAACGAGGCCGGCATGGGGTCTGCCCCCAACATCGCCGCCACCGCCGTCCCGGACCCCCATCACCCGGCCAGTCAGGGCCTTGTGCAAGGCTTGGGGGTGTTCATCGACACCATCATCATCTGCACCGCGACCGCGCTGATGATCCTGTTGTCGGGTGCCGTGGATTACGGACCCGACGGCGCACAGGGCATCGCCCTGACGCAGAACGCGCTGTCCGAACATATCGGCACAGCCGGGCCGATCTTTATCGCCATCGCGATCCTGTTCTTCGCCTTCACCTCGATCATCGGAAACTATTCCTATGCCGAATCAGCGATGGAGTTTCTGGGCCTTGGCACGCGGACGCCCTTGCTGATCCTGAAAGCGGCCTCCATGGGCATGGTCATGTGGGGTGCCCTGCAACCGGTGTCGGCGGTGTTCAACCTTGCGGATGCCAGCATGGCGGTAATGGCCACGATCAACCTTGTGGCTATCGTGATCCTCTCCGGCACGGTGAAACGGCTGACGCAGGACTATTTCGCCCAGAAAAAAGCAGGCAAAGTGCCCCTGTTCCGGTTCAAGGATCATCCGGGTCTGAGCAAGGGGATCGACCCCACGATCTGGAACCGCGAAACGGCGGCACAACGGGGCTAAAGCGCACTTTCCCATGGCCGCCGCCTCTGCTATGCGGCGGCCATGCTCAAAATCTCAGACATCACATATTCCGTCGAAGGCCGCACGCTGCTGGAAAACACCAGCGTCACCATTCCCACCGGTCACAAGGTCGGCCTTGTCGGCCGCAATGGCACCGGCAAGACGACGCTGTTCCGCATCATCCGTGGCGAGATGATCCTTGATACCGGCACGATTTCCCTGCCCCGCGGCTGGAAGATCGGCGGCGTCAGCCAAGAGGTCCCCGGCAACGAGGTCAGCCTGATCGACACGGTGCTGCGGGCCGATGCCGAACGCGAATCCCTGCTGGCAGAGGCGGAAACAGCCACCGATCCCATGCGCATCGCAGAGGTTCAGACCCGGCTGGCCGACATCGACGCATGGAGCGCGGAGGGCCGCGCCAGCACGATCCTGAAGGGTCTGGGGTTCACCGACGAAGAACAGCGGATGCCCTGCTCTGCCTTTTCGGGCGGCTGGCGGATGCGCGTGGCGCTGGCGGCGGTCCTGTTTTCGGAACCCGACCTGTTGCTGCTGGACGAGCCTACGAACTATCTCGACCTCGAAGGTGCCCTCTGGCTCGAGGCGTATATCGCCAAATACCCCCATACGGTGCTGATCGTCAGCCACGACCGCGAATTGCTGAACCGGTCTGTCGGCGGCATCCTGCATCTGGAAAACAAGGGGCTGATCTACTACACCGGCACTTACGATATGTTCGCCCGGCAACGGGCGGAAAAGATTGCCTTGCTGACCTCTGCCGCGAAAAAGCAGGACGCCAAACGCGAACACCTGCAAAAATTCGTGGACCGGTTCAAGGCCAAGGCATCCAAGGCGAAACAGGCGCAGTCCCGCGTCAAGGCGCTGGAAAAGATGGAAACGATCCGTGTGCCCGCCGATGCGGCGCGCACCGTGTTCACCTTTCCCGAACCCGAAGAGCTTTCGCCCCCGATCATCAGCGTCGAAGGCGGTGCCGTGGGATATGGCAACACCATCGTGCTGCATGACCTGAACCTGCGCATCGATCAGGACGACCGGATCGCCCTGCTGGGCCGCAACGGCGAAGGCAAATCGACCCTGTCGAAAATGCTGTCGAACCGTCTGGATCTGGCCCGCGGCAAGATGGTCACATCGAACAAGCTGCGCATCGGCTTTTTCGCCCAGCATCAGGTGGACGAACTGCGCATCGAAGAAACCCCGCTGGAACACCTGCTGCGCGAACGCGCCGAAGAAGGTCAGGCCAAACTGCGCGCGCGACTGGCCGGTTTCGGCCTTGGGGCCGATCAGGCCGATACCGAAGTGGGCCGTCTGTCGGGGGGGCAAAAGGCGCGTCTGTCGCTGCTGCTGGCCACCCTGCCCGCACCGCATCTGCTGATCCTTGACGAGCCGACAAACCACCTCGACATCGAATCCCGCGAAGCCCTGGTCGAGGCACTGACAACCTATTCCGGCGCGGTGATCCTTGTCAGCCACGACATGCACCTTCTGTCGATGGTCGCGGACCGGTTGTGGCTGGTCAAGGGCGGCCACGTCACGCCCTATGACGACGATCTTGAATCCTACCGCAAGATGCTGCTGACCCCCGACAAGCCCGCCGAAAAGGCCAAGATCGCGGCCCCCAAGGTCGCCAAGCCCACCCGCGACGAAATCCTTGCCTTGCGCGCCGATGCCCGCAAAAGCGAGGAACGCGTCTCCAAGATCAACGACATGCGCGACAAGCTGGCCAAGAAACTGGCCGACCCCGCCTTGTACGAAGACGCCCGGATCGGCGAGCTGGCCACGTGGAACAAGAAATACGCCGAAGTCATGGACGGGCTGTCGCGCGCCGAAGCGATGTGGATGTCCGCTTTGGAAAAGCTCGACAAAGCCGAAAAGGCCTGATGG